>CAYPJB010000270.1:0-4263 GCA_964410845.1 uncultured Bacteroidales bacterium
CGATTGCACACGTACCGGCGGACTCACGTCGCGCCGCTCCTGGGATAATGTAGACAAGCAAAAACCCAGGCGGAGCCTGGGTTCTTGCGGATGCAGTGGGATGTACTAAGCCATCATGCGGACGAGTTTCTTCGTGGCAGTGGGGATGTTGAGGGTGGTGGTTTGTGACCACTTGCCTGCGTCGGCGGCGCCGTTCCAGCGTTGCAGCGAGATCGTCTTGATCATCGCCCGTTCGTCCTCTTCGAGGATGTCGAAGTAGGCGGCACCGTAGCCTTCGCGGATTTTCTGCGATGACATGCCGAGGAAAAGGAGTGCTTCACGGCCATCTTCGAAAATGGCAACTGCACGCCAGCACTGCGGTTTGGCTTCTGTCAGGAACGAAGGCATCGGGGGGTACCCTCCATGGAACTAGGTGACGACCGGACTCCGCCGATCAATATGTGAGTAGGGATTATCAGGATCGTAGTGGGAAGTGTCAAAAGAAATCTCACTGATTCATCAAGATTTATTTGAGATTTCTCCAGAGTTGCGCTTGACCTAGGTTTCCTGTAAGGCTACCATCCCCCCAATCTATGTGGCTTGTCATGTAGAGATATCAAGGAATGAACGCCAGGAGGAAGCCTCTGCTCCCGGCATCAAGGAGATGGAACTCCACAGTAGTAGCTGCTGAAGCTCCCTTCTTGATTCTGTGCTTCTTGGATTGATCGGATGTTGCCTATGTTGCAGCTTTCTGCACCGGCGAAGATCAATCTCTTTCTGGAAGTACTGGGCCGGCGAAACGATGGCTACCATGAACTGGTTACCTGCATGGTGCCGCTGGCCTGGGCTGATGAACTTCACTTCATCGCCAGCCCTCAGTTGACACTCCGTTGCAGTGACCCGTTGTTACCCCTGGATCAGAATAACCTGGTGCTGAAAGCGGCTTTGGCCTTGCAGCACCATACGAAGACTTCGCTCGGTGCAGAGATTTATCTGAACAAGAAAATCCCTTCGCCGGCGGGTTTAGGTGGGGGCAGCAGCGATGCAGCCACCACCCTCCGCGGGCTGAACCAGCTCTGGCAACTGAATCTTTCAGATGCTGAACTGATGAACCTGGCGGCCACGATCGGCAGTGATGTTCCCTTCTTCCTGGCTGGCTCTGCCGCCTGGTGCAGGGGACGAGGCGAACGGGTGACGCCCTTCCAGATGGGATGCAAGTTGTCTCTTCTGCTGGTGTGTCCCATGGTCGGCCTCAGCACGCCGGCTGTCTATCAAACCTTGCAGGCTCCTCCGCTGGATGCGGGCTTGCAGCAGGCCGTGAGTGAAACAGCGATGTTACAGGCTCTCAGGATGCAGAGCCCGGATGTTATCGCAGAGGCACTCTTCAATCGCCTGCAACCGCCTGCCGAGCGGTGTTTGCCCCTGCTGGGTGAACTTCGGCAACTGCTCGAGACAGCACGTTCCCGGAATATGTGCCTGGGAAGTCTGATGTCGGGCAGTGGTAGCAGTTACTTTGTCGTGTGCCGCGACCAGGACGAAACCCAGCGCCTGGCTCGATGGATGGAAAAGACCTGGGATGGCGGAGTGCAGACACACAGCATGGGGACAACAGAATCCAAGTCAGGCCCAATGGAACGTACACTCAGGCTTTACATCACCGAAACGATGTAGCCTGGTGATTCCCCAGCAAGCCTCCTTCGGTTCTGTGGATGCGCCCACAGCATCAGGATTCAAGGAGGACAGCCATGCAGATCACCGAGATCCGAATCAAACTCATGGACGACAAGGAAAGCCGCAACGAAAGGTTGCTCGCTTTCTGTTCCGTCACCTTCGATCACATGTTCGTGGTGCGTGATCTGAAGATCATCGAAGGGCTGAAAGGTCTCTTCGTCGCCATGCCCAGCCGCAAGCTGACGGACCGCTGTCCCGGCTGCCACTGTAAAAACCACCTCCGTGCCCGCTTCTGCAATCAGTGTGGTGCACGCCTGATGGAAGACCGCGCCCCCCGCGATGATCATGGCCGAGCCAAGCTCCATGCCGATGTCGCACATCCCATCAATGCTGCTGCGCGAGAGTTTGTGCAGCATGGCATCATCCAGGCCTTCCAGGAAGAGCAGGTGAAAGCCCAGCAGCCCGGGTATATCTGCCGATACGATGAACTGGATGCGGGAGAAGAGACGGTCGGGTTGTACGAGAGCCTGGTGGGTGCCCCTATTAATGGGGAAGCGAGAACCCATCAGCCTCATCCGCCGCGTGGCACCCCGCTACCCCGACGCATTCCCCAACCAGCCCACGTGATGGCCGAACGGCCCGGCTTTGGGAGTGGGGTGTTCGAGTAGGGCACGCTGTGCGTGCCTCACCGGGTATAGTGCTTGTCACTTGTCGCAAGCTATGGAACAGTAGGAATCTCAACCAGTTGAGGCACGCACAGCGTGCCCTACGGGGGTTCCCCATTCCATGTTGTGTGCTCGCTGGCAATGGGGACATTTCACAACAGTGCCCAGTTGACTGGCTTCGAGAGGCACCTGCTGGGCGCAGCCTTGGCAGAGGGCTTCGTAGCGATTGGTTCCCAGTTTCGACTTCACCTCGCCGGGCAGATCGTCAAAGACTAGATCGTTGTGCTGCAGTGTGATCAAATCAGCTTTGGTGACTTGCTTGCCTTTTGCCAGCCGCGAGGCTAATCGCCGCAGGCTGGCTTCGTAGAGGTTGCGAGCCAGGCGGCCGTTGCCGAACCGTTCGTTGCGCTGAGCGTAATGCCAGGCGAAACCATCGAGCAGATGTGCCCTGGTGGTGCCGGGCAGTTCGTAGTGATCACGCTGGCAGAAGGTCTGGAAGATGCGGCAGAGTTCCACCGGGCTGTAGTCGGCAAAGGTGAGCGTGCGGCCGAACCGGGAAGCCAGGCCCGGGTTGGTGCAGAGCAGGTTCTCCATCGGCTCCGGGTAGCCAGCGAGAATGACAACGACACGGTCGCGCTGATCTTCCATCCGTTTCAGCAGCGTCTGCACTGCTTCCGCACCATAGGGGTCTTCGCCATCGTTCACCAGGCTGTAGGCTTCGTCGATGAAGAGAACGCCATCGAGGGCTTCATCGAACCGGGCTGCAGTTTTGCCGGCGGTTTGGCCAGCGTACTCCGCGACGAGGCCGCCCCGATCGGTTTCGACGAGGTGACCTTTCTTGAGTAGACCGAGGGCGCCGAGGAGTTTGCCGTAGAGCCGGGCGACGGTGGTTTTGCCGGTGCCGGGGTTGCCGGAGAAGATGGCGTGCAGGCTGATGGAGGTGACGGGCAAGCCGTGGGCCTGGCGTTGCTTCTGCATCTGCAGGAAGTGGGTGAGTTCGGTGACATCGCGTTTGACACCAGTCAGGCCGATCAGTGCTTCGAGTTCCGCCAGGAGTTCATCGAGGTTGATCAGTTCCGGAGGAACGGGCAGGGGCTTCAATTCTTCTTTGGCTTGAGCTACCCTGGTCTGGATGGCGGTCTTCTTGCCGTGCCGGGCAGGGGCCGTTGACGCAGGCATGTCATCATCGCCACTGACATCGACCCGGATGGGGTGCAGCACCCGCTGCAGTTCCCCTTTGAGCCAGTGCAGGTAGTGCAGTTCTGCATCTTTGACGGTGCCATCGACCCGTTTGAGCAGTTGCCCGAGTCGCATCACCAGAGTTTCGAGTTCGACAACACGCTGCTGGAAGGCAGAGAGCCGCTCGAAAGGCCAGAGCAGATCTTCCCAGCGGAAGGGGTCTTGTTCGCCATGCCTGATGAGGACTGATTTGACCTGCTCATCAATAAAGGGGCGCTCCCACAAGTGGGAAAAGAGGTGCTTGCAGATAGCCAACTCTCTGGAGGTGAGCTTACGGTCGGCCAGCACCATACCGTGGATGATCCGCAGCACCAGGCCACGGAACAGCTCCTGAATCTGCAGACGAAACTCGGCGGGTTTCTCCACAGCCCGGGGGCTGGCCTTGATGTAGGCTTCGCTGCACTCGGCGTAGAGCTGCTTGCCTTCGGCCAGGAGAAGTTCAGCTTGTTCACAGAGTTTCGGAAAGCTGGTGGATTCGGTCATGGTTGATGACTGTTTGTTTATGCACACTTGAACAATGAGAGCGGAGAGTTAATTGGCTGTTGTCTGTTCTCCCTACTCTCAACTCTCAACGGCGTATGCCATTGTGACGAGCACATCTTTTGGGTAGGCACGTATAACGTGCCCTACTTTAGACTCCCATTTCTCCCCGACATTGGCTACCATATTAACAAGTTATCTTTGAGGTTGAACATGCTCTCCCTGCTCA
>CAYPJB010000270.1:4363-6508 GCA_964410845.1 uncultured Bacteroidales bacterium
ATTGGCTACCATATTAACAAGTTATCTTTGAGGTTGAACATGCTCTCCCTGCTCAGTCTCCTGCTGGTCGGTCTTGTCGCTGATGCCAAACAGGTGCCTATCGGTACCAAAGTCAGCAACCTGACGTTCAAGGATATTCGTTATCTGCCTCGTTCGCTTGATGATTTCAAGGAAAAGAAGGCGTTCGTCCTGGTCTTCGTCGATCGTTCCTGTCCGGTGGCGCAGAAGTATCTGCCCATTCTGGAAGCGATGCACCAGCAGTACCAGGGCAAAGGTGTGCAGTTCGTCGCGATGAACCCCAGCCCGGATGATTCCATCCTGGAGATGGCCGGGCATGCTCTTACGCTGAAGATCACGTTCCCCTTCGTGAAGGACTTTGCCGGCAAGTGTGCCAAGGCTGTTGGCGTGGATCGGGTGCCGACGACGGTGATCCTCAATGAGAAGCGGGAGATCGTCTATCGGGGCAGAGTCGATGATGCGATTCGCCTGGGGGGCACCCGCCCGACTGCGACCCGGAATGATCTGGCGATGGCACTCGAAGAAGTGCTGAACGGGAAAGCTGTCAGTATCGCTGAAACCGTGGTGGATGGCTGCCCGATCACGTTCGCCGATGCAGTCGATACCAGGCCGGTCAATTTCGCGGAGCACGTCGAGCCGCTGATTCGCAAGCACTGCATGGAATGCCACAAGGCTGGTACCGTGGCACCTTTCACGCTGACGAGCTTTGAAAATGTCAAAGCCCGTGCTTCGTCAATAGCTGAGGTGGTGCGCGAAGAACGGATGCCCCCCTGGTATGCACACCCCGATCATGGCCAGTTCGTGAACAAGCGAGGCATGACCGATGCGGAACGCGAGACGATCCTGACGTGGATCGCTCAAGGCAAGCAAAGTGGCGACCTGACAAAGATTCCCGCCCTGCCTGCGGAGTTCACACAGATTACTGAGTGGCAGATTGGCAAACCCGATCTCGTGCTCAGCACGGGCAGCTATGATCTGCCTGCTACCGGCGACGTCGATTACAAGTACGCCATCCTGCCTTATGTCTTTACGGAAGATACCTGGGTGCAGGAGATTCAGATCAAGCCCGAGAACAACAAGCTGGTACACCATGCCAACCTCGCGTTTTTCGTGATGGGCGAGAAGTTCAACATGAACAACTTCCTGACGGGCTACGTACCGGGAGGCATCCCGCTGCAACTCAAACCCGGCCACGCGGTGCTGATCAAGAAAGGTTCCGTGCTGGGCCTGCAGCTCCACTTCGTCACCACCGGCAAACCCGAGAAGGCGAAGGTGAGCGTGGGCCTCAAGTTCCCCCGAGGTGAACTCAACAAGCGGGTCTACTTCAACCTGTTTGTCGATAACCGTTTCGCCATCCCGCCGGAAGCTCTCGCTCATCCGGTACAGGCCAAGTGGACTGTCTCCGAAGATATCGTCGGCATCGGCCTGTTCTCCCACATGCATGTGCGGGGCAGAGACATGACCTTCACCAGCCAGAAGCCCGGGGCCGAGAAGGAACAACTGCTGATGATCCCCAACTACAGCTTCGACTGGCAGATGGGGTATGAATGGCCAGCCGGCGTGATGAAGTTCCCCAAGGGCACGCAGTTCGAATGCATCGCCCATTACGACAATTCGAACTTCAACCCGTACAACCCCAACCCGAAAGCCACCGTCCGCATGGGCCAGCAGACCCACGAAGAAATGATGAACGGGTTCTTCTTCTACATCAAGGAACACGAGAACCTGGGGATACAACTGAACGGTGCCACGGGCCGGGCGAAGAAGTGAGCATTACTATTCGATCACTAATCATGCTGATGATTGTTGGAATCATCAGCAGTTACATCGCTGCTGGAACAAACAGCGACGGTAGTGTTCTATCGTGTATTGCTGGCATGCTCACCATCATCACCTTCTTCATGCTGGCATACCAAGCCGTTCAAGTAAGCCTACGCCGATGTGACCTCGCCGAAGGTAGTAGCCCGGAGACCTGGCGAACCTATCACTGATTTCTGTAGGGCACGTTGTACGTGCCTTACCAACAATAGTGCTTGTCACTTATCGCGAGTTGTCGAATAAGTAGAGGTAGGGTGAAACTATGAAAGGAGGTCGAGCGGGTACTGAGAGTTCCTGGAGACCGTGGTA
>CAYPJB010000271.1:0-6498 GCA_964410845.1 uncultured Bacteroidales bacterium
CTACCCTGGAACACTCGATACTACTGTGACGTACACCCTGACGGATGCCAACGAACTCAAGATCGAATACTCCGCAACAACAGATCATGCAACACCAGTCAACTTGACAAATCACGCTTACTTCAATCTGACAGGTGGCAAGGCCGATATTCTTGGCCATCAACTCAAGCTGAACTGCTATCGCTACACCGTTGCTGATGATACCCTTATCCCCACTGGTGAAATCAAGGAAGTGACTGGTACTCCACTCGATTTCTTTACGAAGCAGTCAGTGATCGGGGATCGCATCAGCCAGTTGTATGAGACGCCTGCCAAGGGGTACGATCACAACTTTTTGGTGATGTCATTTGCAGACATGCTCAACCTGGGAAAGGAAGCTCTTGCTAAACGTGCCAAAGATCTGGGTGTCGAGCATCCTGACGTAGTGAAGGCTGCCAAGGTACTTGCAGAACAGGAATCGTTCTTGAAGAAATCGCCTGAGCTTGCCAATAACAAAATGCGTTATTGTGCTCGCCTGTCCGATCCAGTTTCTGGACGAGTGATGGAGATGAAAACCACAGAGCCCGGAGTTCAGCTCTACACGGGAAACTTTCTGGATGGAAAGGTTGGCAAGGGAGGAACAGTCTACAACAAACATTGGGGTGTATGCCTGGAAGCTCAACACTATCCAAATTCGATCAATACGCCATCTTTTCCAAGTACAGTACTAAAGCCAGGCGAGACCTACAGTCAGACCACTATTTATAGCTTTTCGGTAGAGAAGTAATCTGCCTCCCGTTGTTTGCACTAACAGTTTCAGGAATATTCCTGAAACTGTTTATTAGACTTGGGAATTCATCGTCCTCTGCAGTTCCAGCTATGTGCAAACGGGCCGAAGAGTGTAAAATAACTTAGCCTACCTAGCATGGCCATGCATGTATTCAACGGCCAAGACAGCAAACCCAGGACGAGTTGTATGACAGTCAGCACTTCGAAGGATGTTAAGAATTCCTCTGTTGCTGCGAATCAAGCGTCTCAAGGACGTCCTGTAAAGCATGTCAATTGGTTCATGACCATTGCTCGACAACTTGGTTCCATTCAACTGGCACTGACTGCTGGTACGGTTTTCACCATAGCCATGATAGTTGGCACCTGCCTGGAATCGTGGTACAGCGCAACGATAGCCCAGGAACTGATTTATTATTCCTGGTGGTTTATCTCGCTGCTTACTCTTCTCGCGCTTTGCATCTTTTTTGCAGCAGTGAAAAAGTGGCCATGGAAGAAACATCAAACAGGGTTTCTGATAACTCACGTAGGTCTGTTGACGATGCTCTCAGGTGGTGTGCTCAACTTCTTCTATGGCGTTGATGGCACGATGCAATTAGTTGATCATCAAGAGATTGGGGAACAGTTTGGCATTGAGAATCGCAGCCGACAGGTTTACCTGACACAAAACAACGTAGTCCAAGTCACACGAGCAGTAACCGATAAAGACGGATTGAAACGACGCGAAACTAAGGAGTTTGCTATCACCCCGGGAGCCATTCCATGGGGTACATCACTAGGAGATGAAATTCCTATTCCTGGATTGATCAAAACACTTTCCCTGTTAGCCAACCCGTTTCCGCGGTCAATCGATGTCAAACCATACAACGATATGCGTCTCGAAGTGTTGGGCTACCTGCCCCATGCTCGAATCGAAAAGGTTGAAGCAGCAAAAGAGAAAGAGTTTGGTTTTCCAGCAATCAAGTTGGAACTCAACATCAAGGAAACGGGGCACAATCGACCTCAGTGGCTTGGCCTGATGAATGATCCCGACACCGATTTACCCCCTTGGTTTGGAAGCTCTGAACTGGGCATCTGGGTTGAATTCGTCGGCAAGTGTGATGGCGTACTGGTGGATGAATTCTTACAGCCTCCCACCGATGAGCAGCGAGGCAGCAAGGGACTGCTGGTTTTCGCACTAGCAGGCAAGAAGTATCGTATTGCAGTCGCGGAGAACATTGGCAAGGTCACGCCTCTCGGCGATACTGGCTGGAAAGTGAACTTGGAAAGCTATTCGCCGCGAATGTCAAAAGCTGATGAGAACGAGCCACCTGAAATGCCGATCGTGCGAAGTAAACTCATCTCTCCACAGGGCAAGGAGACCAAGTACGCCATCGCATCTCGCTTGATTCTGTATCCAGGGCCACTCGATCATCTTGATACTCCACTCGAAGAATTGCCTGAAGGGTTACCTGCTGTCTGGTATCATCCCCCCGATCTTCGATATGGTTCTAACGGCAAATACCCGAATAAGCCACACATCAAGTCACTGTTGCAATTCGTGCAATCCAGCGACAAGAAGCTCTACTATCGCAGCCTGATCGAACGCGATAATCAGTTAACGAACGATGGTGCCGGGCCTGCTCCTGGTACAGGTATTCCCCGAACTATCTGGGAAAAGCACGCAGGAAGCTTTCTCATCGAAGAACATTTGCCCCACGCCAAGCCATGTCTACAACGGGTGGTCCCAGTGAATAAACGACCCGGGCTGGTGTCAGATGAAACACCAGCTGCCCTGCTCTGCCGATTGACGCTGTACAAGAAGTCGCAGAGTGGTGAGATGAAGCCTTACAGTTACGAACGCTGGTTCGATCTTGGCCGTACTGTTCGTTTTGCCATCACAGGTACTCACGATGGTGAATCGTTCAGTGAACCACTCAGCGTGGGTTTTTCGTACAAGACGTTGCAACTACCGTTTGAGATTGAGCTGACCCGTGCTGAATCGCAGGTTGATCCCGGTACCAATTCAGCTGCAACCTACTCGAGCTTTGTCAAAGTCTTCGACGAAGACTTGCGCATGAATGGCGCCGATTTCCTTATCACGATGAATGAGCCACTGAATCATCGTGGTTTCAAGGTATATCAATCGAACTTCAGTCCAGCAGGCTCTGACCCGGTAACCAGAAAGCCGATTGCCAAATCAGGCTTTACCGTTGGTCGTGATCCCGGACTCTGGCTGAAATACCTTGGTACTGCGATGCTCGGTATTGGCATTGCCACGATGTACTACATGCGTGCTTACTACCTGACAGGCAAACCACGTCCCCAACGTGTAAACCTCAACACTCCCTCAGTTACCGGATAATGCAATATGAACAGCGCCAACTGGGAACTGCGACAGAATATCATTCGAGCACTGATTGCTCTGAATCTACTTGCCATGGGCTGGATGGGTTATAAATCCGTTGAGCCTTATTTCATAGGCAATGGCTATCAACCCAGGGAGGCGGTTCCACAACTCAGCCTGCCTGATTACGATCTGAAGATGTGGTCAGAACGAGCCGTTCTTGAAGAAGGGCGAGTCAAGCCACTGCAGACTGTGGCCATAGAAACCGTTCGACTCATCACAGGACGTGCTACATTCCAGGGACAGAAAGCCATGCCACTCTTCCTGTCGTGGATCTTTTACGATCCAAGTGGAAAAGATAGTAAAGGCATCGACTGGGATAACTACGAATTTATCCTCTGCGAAGACCATGACCTTCGAGCTTCAATCTTTAATCTGAAGCCGACCGATACGAACTATGAAGTAAAGGCACACAAGAAGTTCATTACCCCCTGGGAACTTTATCGTTCTGATGCATTTCAACGTTTGATTGTTTCCGTGGATAAAGCCCGCAAACTGGATCCAGAACGGTATTCACAATCTTTGAATGCCCTGGAACGCAAAGCTGACGCAGTGGAACGCAGGCTGAATGCCTACCAGGAACTTACTGGCAAACTCAGCTCACGTGATCCAGAACAGAAAAACAAAGCAAGAGACAATCGTTCTCTTCGTTTCGATCCTGTTCACTTCGTTGCCTTGGATCGTGTCAAGAATTCATCCTGGTTTTCGATGGGTGAACTGAAATACATCACGACTTCTGTTCGAGCTCCTCGATTAAGTGCAGAAGAGAATGCCAATCTGGTATGGCAGGAATTCATGGCAGATCGAGTGGCGCTGCAACCTCGCCTCTACATGGATAAGGCAAGTACCGAGGCGCTTCAGCAGTTGCAGCAGGCCATCAAGGATAATAAAAGCGATGCAGTCATCAGCGAACTGAAAACAGTGCTGGCCGCTCGGCTCGAAAAGAACCTGCCCAAACTGGCTCAGGAAGCTGCCCAACAACAGTATGACAAGCTTGGACTGAATAAGCTGACCGATGCCCAGGTGCAGGAATTAACTGCCCAGCATGGCAAGAAACAAACGCTGGCCGAACTGAAGCAAACCATTCTGACAACACTCACTGAACAGGTAAAGAAGAAGGAACTGTCTCAGAATGAAGAAACTATAACGAGTCTTCGTGATCGGCTAAGTAACATTACCAGGCCATACGTGCCGGAAGATCCGCGATACAACCAGATTTACATGCAATATCTGGAAGCTCGCTATCCGGAGATGTATCTCAGTGCCATCAGTTCTCAACCAGTGCCTCTGGAATCGATCAAAACGGTTCTGAATGCTTACCAGAATGTGGTAAATGCCTATCATTCCGGCGATGGAGCTCAGTTCCAGCAGGTCAGCCAGAATTTCTTCAACACGGTGGATACCGTAAGCAAGCAGTACGCTGGTCCGGAGTATCCTGGTGAAACAACGACTCAGCTCGAACTCACTTTGAATCGAGTTGAACCATTCAAGTGGGCATGGATTTCGATGCTGCTCTCGGCAATTCTCTTTGCCTTGTCCCTGCGGCTTGAGAACTCGATTCTGTACAAAGTTGCCTTCGTGCCCATGCTCATTTCGCTGGGGTTCCAGATCTTTGCCTATTATGGTCGCGTGACGATATCAGGTCGCCCGCCCGTGAGCAACATGTTCGAAACTGTGATCTTTGTGGCAAGTATGGGGGTAGTGTTCGCTCTGGTGCTCGAATACTTCTATCGAAACACCATCATTATCCTTTCCGGTGCGGTTATCGGTACGCTGGGTATGATCATGGCTGATCAACTGCCATACGGTGATGGTTTCGATGCGAAAATCAAGCCTCTGGTTCCAGTGCTTCGCAGCAACTACTGGTTGATCATTCATGTGATGACCATCGTAGCCAGCTATGCAGCCGGTGCCCTCGCTTGGGCGATTGGTAACATCTCCCTGATTATGTACTGGTTTAATTCCGATCGACGTGATCTGCTCAAAACCATGGCCAACCTTTGTTATTCTGCCATCAAGGTGGCAGTATTATTGCTGGGTGTGGGTACGCTTCTTGGTGGCATCTGGGCTGCGGAATCGTGGGGCCGCTTCTGGGGCTGGGATCCCAAGGAAACCTGGGCTCTCATTGCACTCGTGGTGTATCTCCTTCCCCTCCATGCCCGCTACATCGGCCTGGTGAAAGACTTCGGCATGGCTGTCGCCTCCGTGGTTTGTTTCGCAGGCATTGTCATGTCATGGTATGGTGTCAACTTCATCATCCCCGCAGGGCTTCACAGCTACGGTGTGGGTGAAGGTGGTGCCTGGCAGGTCTTCCTGCTGGGTAGTATCAACCTGATGTGGGTGCTGCTGGTTTGCCATCGCCGGGCTAGCATGGAACTCAAAGGCACCCCGCAACTCGCATAACTGGTGCAGCATGGATGGTTGGACACTGCTGGAAAAGTCAGCGAAAGTGGAAGGGAAGCCCGTCCTCATTGTGGCGGGCAAGGAGTATTTCCTCAAATCGCTGGTTTGCGAGAAGCTGGAATCAATCATCCTGCCCGATTCCGCCGAGATGGCCCGCTCTATCTTCGATGGAGAGACGGTTGACTGGCCTACCGTAAAAGATGATCTATGTTCTCCCCCCTTTGGCAGCCCGATTCGATTTGTACTGATCAAGAACGCAGACGATTTCGTTACCAACTACCGGGATAAGCTCGAAAAGTATCTGGATAAACCAAGCCCCTGTGGTGTGCTAGTCCTTGAAGTAAGCAGTTGGAAATCAAATACTCGTCTCGCCAAACAGATACCGGAAGCACAGACATTTTCCTGTGAACCCAGGAAGCCAGCTGCCTTGGCCAGCTTTTTGCCTGCATGGTGCAACCAGCGATATCAGAAAAAGTTACAGCCTGATTCCGCGCAGATGCTGGTAGAGCAGGTTGAACCGGAATTGGGGCTGCTCGATCAGGAATTAGCCAAGCTCGCGGTTTATGCCATGGACCGCGACGCTATCACAACAAAGGATGTTGACGATCTGGTAACTCGCAATCGAAGCAGCACTGTGTGGATCATGCTGGATGCACTTGCAGCTAACCAGCCTGCAAGTGCGGTTTCCACCTTTCATCGTCTTATTGAACAGGGTGAAGATCCAATGGCGTTGTTTGCCGGGATGACCTGGCAACTGCGAAAGATGGCGCAAACACATCGACTGCTGCAGGATGGACTAAGACTGCAAGGAGCGGTCGCCCAGGCTGGGCTGCCTCCGTTCAAGGCCCAGAGTGTGCAACAGCATCTTAAATTGCTGGCTGGCAAGTCAGACAAATTGGCTGATTTGCTGATGCAAGCGGAAATAGCACTCAAAAGCAGCGGGC
>CAYPJB010000272.1:0-6457 GCA_964410845.1 uncultured Bacteroidales bacterium
GGGTGGCTTGCTCAACACCAGCTTCAACCTGCACGGTTCACCGATCGTAGGCACGCCAGAGATCGCCATTGATACGCTCAAGAAAAGTGAACTCGATGCAGTGGTACTGGGTTCTTACCTGGTAACCAAGCCCTCGTCTGCTGCTGGTAACTGACAACATGAGTTCCATCAACAGCCCAGCACCAGGCTTCCATTACGACAACAGTGAAGGTTGCTGTTCGAATGACTACCTGTTGCCCCGGCTGAAATCGATTTTAAAGCAGTTGCATTGGCCAGAAGGACCAAAGCGACTGTTTGACCTTGGCTGTGGCAACGGTGCTGTCGCCCAGCAATTGACACAACTGGGCTATGAAGTTGTGGGGGTTGATCCTTCCGAAGAAGGCATTGCCTTCGCCAGACAGGCTTACCCCACGCTCAAGCTCGCTGTTGGTTCCGCCTACGATGATCTGGCCAAGACGTACGGACAGTTCCCTGTTGTCATTAGCCTGGAAGTGGTTGAACACGTCTATTCCCCCAGACTTTTCGCCAGATGTTTGAGGGACTTACTCCTCCCCGGTGGCTATGCCATCGTCTCGACACCGTATCACAGCTACTTGAAAAACCTGGCACTGGCAGTGACCGGCAAAATGGATAAACACTTCGGTCCACTCTGGGATCATGGTCACATCAAGTTCTGGTCGGTTGCGTCGCTCACACAATTACTGAACGAAGTCGGGCTCAAAGTGGAACAGGTGCATCGTGTCGGACGCATCCCTATGCTGGCCAAATCTATGATCCTCACTGCCCACCGCCCCGCCTGAGAGATACCATGCCATCTCTCCCCATCACCATCATCCTGGCAGCAAAGAACGAAGCAGCTAACCTGCCGAAGTGCCTGGCTTCTTTGAAGCCAGCAGAACGCATCGTCGTCATCGATTCAGGCAGCACCGATGCGACAGCCGATATCGTCAAACAACATAACGCTGAACTGGTGCAGTTCCACTACCAGGGTGGCCATCCGAAGAAACGGCAATGGGCGCTCGAGAACGTCAACATCACCACGCCTTGGGTCTTTCTGCTCGATGCGGATGAAGTAGTGCCTGACGAACTCTGGCAGGAAATCGAGCAGGCAATCGCTTCCCCCACCGCACCGACAGCATTCCTCATCACCAAAGGCTTCCACTTCCTCGGCAAGAAGCTCCGCTTCGGTGGCTTCTCCTTCCAGGCACTCCTGCTCTTCAAGAACGGCACCGCTCGTTTCGAGAAGATCCTTGCAGAAGCAGACAGTGGCTTCGATATGGAAGTCCACGAAAGGCTCATCGTCGACGGCACCATTGGTAAACTGAAGACGCCCCTCATTCACGAAGATTTCAAAAGCCTGCACGCCTACATTGATCGCCACAATCGTTATTCCACGTGGGAAGCCCAGGTACGCACCCGCTTCCTCCAGACAGGCCAATGGGGCGAAGAGACGGTGAAACCCAAACTCTTTGGTAACGCTCAGGAACGCCGAAGGTTTTTGAAGTATGTAGCTATCCGGGTACTTTGTGAACCCACGCTCTGGTTCCTGTACCACTACATCTTCAAGCTAGGCTTACTGGAAGGGCAAGCAGGATGGATCGCCAGCCGGATACGAGCCCAGTACATTTTCCAGGTCAGGGCGAAGATGTACGAGATGGGACTGAGGAAGTGATTTCGAGTTATCTTCAAGCTATACAAGTTTCGCCACCCGCAGTTTCGCACTCCGTGAACGTGGGTTGCTCGCCTGTTCCTCCTCATCCGCTTCCACGGGCTTCTTCGTCACTATCTCCCACGTAGCTGACTCTCGAAACGTCCACTTTACCATCCGGTCTTCCAGCGAATGGAAGCTGATGATCGCTGTTTTGCCTCCATGCTTCAGGCACAGTGGGAGTGCTTCCAGCAAGCGTCGAAGTGACCCCAGCTCATCGTTGACGCCAATTCGCAGTGCCTGGAAGACACGGGTTGCAGGGTCGATGCCCCCCTTCGACCTCGGCACACAGGAGCGAACGATGTCAGCCAGTTGCACTGTGGTGGTGATTGGTGTCTCCTGACGAACCGCGACAATCTTACGGGCCACCCGTCGGCTGTGGCGCTCTTCCCCCAGGTGGTAGAACAGATCAGCCAGATCCTTTTCAGACCAACTGGCGATGATATCGCCAGCCGTCTGCTCATCAGTCGGGTCAAGCCTCATGTCAAGAGGGCCTTCACGCTGGAAACTCAATCCCCGCTCGGCTGTATCCATCTGATCGGAAGAGAAACCCAGGTCAGCGAGCACTGCATCCACCCGATCGATTTTCAGATCATCGAGCACGTTTCGCAGATTTTCGAAATTGCGATGAACCGGCGTGAACCGGGGAGCATCAGCAATTGTCTTCCATCTTTCCGTGACACGTGCCAGGGCAGCAGGATCGCGATCAAGCCCGATGAGATGCCCGCTTGGCCCCAGACGTTGAGCCAGCATCATCGCATGGCCACCACCGCCGAGCGTGGCATCAACGATGGTCTGCCCAGGCTGCGGATCAAGCAACTGAAGCACGGACAAAGGAAGTACGGGAACATGGACGGTGAACATACTGTTCAGCTTAGCGGAAGAACCTGGAAAATCTTCAGCGTTCGCTAGCTTCTGGCTGGTACGGACTTATAATCGTTAACTTCCCCACTGATTACGAGGAACCATTCCACTGATGGAAAGCGCCATTCGCAAAGCCAGCGTGCTCATCGAAGCTCTCAGTTACGTCCGCAGCTTCCGCGACAAGATTACCGTCATCAAACTGGGAGGCTCCGCCATGGAGGATCCCGAAGCGGTGGCAGCTACGTTGCAGGATGTCGTCTTCATGGAAACGGTGGGCATGAGGCCGGTGCTCGTTCATGGTGGCGGGAAGGCGATTGACAGGGCCATGTCCAAGGCAGGTCTCGTTCCCACCAAGGTCGCTGGCCGTCGCTATACCGATGATGCCACGCTGAAGATTGTGGTTGATACGCTTCTCAATGAGATTAATGCCGGGCTGGTGAAGCAGATTCAGCAACTTGGTGGACAGGCTGTGCCCGTCCATACTGGCGGCCTGCAGGTATTGCACGGCAGAAAACTGGCGATGGCCGATAATGATGGCAAGCCTCTCGATCTGGGCCGCGTCGGCCAGGTGACGTGGGTGAACCGCGATCTGATCACCAATATCTGCAAGGCTGACCGCGTCCCGGTGATACCATCACTTGCTTATGATGAAGCAGGCAACTGGCTCAATATCAATGCTGACACTGCTGCTGCTGCAGTGGCACTGCATCTGATGGCAGAGAAGTTCGTACTGATGACCGATACCCCCGGCATCCTGCGTGATCGCCATGACCCCAAGACTCTTATCACCCACCTGGATAAACATGACATTGAAGACCTGGTGCAATCCAGGGTTATCGATGCAGGCATGCTTCCCAAAGTCGAAGCGTGCCTGGATGCACTGCGGGCGGGCGTGAAGAAGACACACATCATCGATGGCCGGCTCAAGCACTCGCTGCTCCTGGAAATCTACACCGATGTGGGTGTAGGGACGGAGATTGTGTTGTAGCAGCCAGCTGAGAGAAGCTAGTAGCGCATGTGAGGAGAAGAGAAGCTGATGACCAAACACCTATCCACCCAAGATACCATCGCCCTCTTTCAGAAATACGTCATCGCCAACTACAACCGTTACCCGGTGAGTCTGGTGAAAGGCGACGGCTCGCTCATCTGGGATGCGGAAGGCAAACGCTACATCGATTTCTTCCCGGGTTGGGGCTGTAATCTGCTGGGCCACTCACCCGCAGCCGTCGTGAAGGCAGTGCAGGAACAGGTCGCAGAACTCATCCATGTCCCTAACACCTGGTACATGGAAGCCCAGGGGCTGCTCGCCAAGGCACTTTCTGAACGCAGCTTCGGCGGACAGTGCTTCTTCTGCAACAGTGGCGCAGAAGCGAACGAGACAGCCATTAAGCTTTCCCGTCTGCATGGTCAGGGCAAGCGGTTTAAGATCATCACCATGGAAGGGGGCTTTCATGGCAGATCAATGGGTGCAGTCTCCGCGACTGCTCAACCCAAGTACCATGCCGGTTTCTACCCACTGCTTCCCGGCTTCACCTACGTCCCCTATGGCGACCTGGATGCCGTCAGTAATGCCATCGATGCAGAGACATCTGCAATCCTCCTAGAACCCATTCAGGGCGAAGGGGGCATTCGCATTCCCACCGCTGAGTATCTGAAGGGTCTCAGACAACTGGCTGACAAACATCACCTGCTGCTTATGTTCGATGAAGTGCAGGCAGGCATGGCTCGCACTGGCACCTGGTTCGCCTACCAGCAATGGGGCGTGTCTCCCGATGTGATGACCCTGGCCAAGAGCCTGGCAGGCGGCGTAGCAATGGGTGCTGTCGTGGCAACGCCTGAGGTAGCCAGCATGCTCAAGCCTGGCATGCATGCCTGTACTTTTGGCGGCAACCCCATCGCCAGCCGGGCGGCACTCGCCTTCATTGAAACCGTTGAGAAGGAAAAACTGCTCGACCGTGCTGTCGTTGTTGGCCGAAAGTTCCAGGAACGCTTCCAGGCATTGCAGAAGCGTTGTCCCATCATCAAAGAGGTGCGCGTCAAAGGCACCATGATCGGCATCGAACTCGATCGCGATGGTACCCCTGTCGTTCAGAAGTGCATGGAACGTCAACTCCTCGTCAATTGCACTCAAGGCAAAGTCATCCGTCTGCTCCCCGCACTCAATCTGCCGGATGATCTCTTCCAGGAAGGCGCTTCAATCCTTGAAGATGTCCTCCTCCACCTGGCTGCGGGGGAGAAATAACATGCGACATTTTCTCGATCTCCTTGATGTCACCACCGATGAAGTGAAAGCCCTGCTCGCTGCCACGCGAACCATGAAGGCGACGCTTCGCTCCGACTTCCTCCCTCTGGCAGGGTACAGCCTGGGCATGGTGTTTGAGAAGCCTTCACTCCGTACCCGTGTCAGCTTCCAGGCTGCCATCGGCCAACTGGGTGGTAGCAGCATCTTTCTGAGTGGAGCCGACGCAGGCCTCGGCACTCGCGAACCTCTTTCCGACTATGCCAAGGTGATGACATCGTACGTCGATGCCCTCGTCGTCCGCACCTTCCAGCACGCCACCGTGGAAGGCTTCGCCCGCTACGCTCACTGCCCCGTCATCAATGGCCTTTCCGATTACCACCATCCCTGCCAGGCCCTGGCGGATATCTTCACCATCAGCGAGCACTTCAAGTCGCAGGAGCAGCGCACCGTCGTCTTCGTCGGCGATGGCAACAACGTGGCACGTTCGCTGGCAGTCGGTTGTGCCCATCTCGGCTGGAAGTTCCGCCTGGCTTCGCCCAAGGCCTATGTCTTCGATGATCCCTTCGTACAAGCCTATCGCAAGCAGTTCCCGAACTTCCCCTGTGAAACCGTCCATGACCCCATTGCAGCGATGAAAGGGGCAGATGTCATTTACACCGATGTCTGGACCAGCATGGGGCAGGAACAGGAAGCCCAGGAACGACTCAAGCAGTTCCAGGGCTTCCAGGTAAATAACGCCCTACTCAAGCATGCTCCCGACCAGGCGGTCGTGATGCACTGCCTGCCTGCTCACCGTGGCGAAGAGATTGCTGCAGATGCGGTTGATGGCCCACGCAGCATCGTCTTCACTCAGGCAGCCAATCGGCTACACCTGCAAAAGGCACTGTTGCTCTGGCTGCTCAAGCCTGCATTGTTGCCTAAATAGTTGAGCATGCATTGTGATGAGTTGAGAGAAAGCTATGCTTCACTTTCTCTCAACTTTGAAAGACACTGTTCCCGCCTCTTCTCCAGGAACGCTCGCTCCACGGATGGAGGCGACATGGCAAGCGCTTCGTCGAAATACCGTTTCGCCATTGATGTATCTCCCAGGCGCCTGTGCAATTCCCCCACAGCAGCGGGCCAGTGGTGATACCCTGCTGGAGCCCCTTCGGGATGCTGCTCCTTCAGCCAGGCAATGCCTGCCCGCGGCCCATGCAAGTAAGACAAGGCAATCGCCCGGTTAAGGGCATGCACCGCTGTCGGTTCCAACTGGTAGAGACATTCATAACAGCGATCAATCACGTCCCACCGCGTGGCAGCAAACGTGAGGGCATGACAGTGTTCTGCCACGATGGCTGCCTCCAGGTGATACTTGCTGATCGACTCTCGCTCTGATGCCTGTTCCAGCCAGTGACAGCCGGTACGAATCAGCGACCAGTCCCACTTCGTGCGGTCCTGCTCATCGAGCAGCACCAGGCTACCTGAATCGTTGAGGCGAGACTGGAAGCGGCCGGCGTGCAGCAGCATCAGGGCGAAGAGTGCCTGCGTTTCCGGGGTCGAGGTGGCAGGGTAGTCGAGCAGGAACTGAGTCAGTCGCACTGCTTCCTGACACAGATCAAACCGAATGAGATGATCCGGATGATGCGAGTTATAGCCTTCGTTGA
>CAYPJB010000273.1:0-6456 GCA_964410845.1 uncultured Bacteroidales bacterium
CGTAGTGGCAGGCATCCGTTCCAGTCGTGGGATGGCCAACTGCCGGGTACTTTACCCATGATCTGTGGCGTGGGCGAAGCTCCCTGCGAAGTGCTTCGCTACGAGAGCAACGGTTTACCGGCAGAGTACTTCGGCAAGCACTTCGTTACCGCCTGGGCTGATCATCGGCTGGAGATGTACCAACTGGAGCCACGAGGCATCAGCTACGGAGCCAAGCAGAAGATACTGGTACAAGGTGGCAAAGACTTCCGCCCCTGCGGGATGGCTATCGCCCCCGATGGTTCGATCTATCTCTCCGACTGGGTGCTGCCTGACTACAACCTGCATGGCAAAGGGGCGATCTGGCAGGTGAAGGCGAAGGAACCGTTTGAGAAGCCTGATCTCACTAAGACAATTCAGAACGACAGTACTGAGTACCAGCGTGAACGGAAGCTGGCTTCAAAACAAGCAGCACCTCTTTTTGGCGAAGACCCTTTTGTCGCACATGATTTCATATTGATGATGAAGCAACAGCCGGCATCATTGAAGAGTATGAGTAAGAATCCCGATGCGATGAAGACAAACACTGCGTTCCAATCGCCACGATTTCCACTCTACTTACTGCTGGCAGAGCGTGACTCTGGTGACGTTAGTTATCAACGTAAGATTCCAAGCTACCTCCGTTCCGCCAACGAAGACCTCCAGTTCCTTGCCGCCAAGTGGGTCTCCGACCTGGCTCTCAAAGAGTACCGCAGCGACATCGAAGCTGCCTTGCAGAACACTAAGCTGACCCCGCGCATGACACTTGCCTTCGCCACTGCTTTGGCCCGTATCGATGGTCAGGAAGTGAGCGAAACCAGAATCGCGGATCGGTTTGTTGAACGACTCAACGATCCCAAGCTGACTCCAGAGCAGAAGCAGCAGTTCCTCAAGCTTGTTCCTGTCACTCATCCAAAGCTGACTGTGAAGTTACTGCAGCAGATGCTCAGTACCGAGAACCAGTCGTTGCAACAAGACGTTGCCCTCAGCCTGGCACTTCATCCCAAACCTGAACGACTGCAGGCGATGAAGACTGCGATGCAACAAGCCAAGCTCTCGCCTGATGCTATTGCCATTATGGAACAATCACTACAACCCGCTGCGACGACCAAGGCTGACTACAGTAAAGGCCGTCCTTCCGTCGAGAACACCGACGGCTGGCTTCAAGCCTTCGACAAGAAAGGCGATGCCAACGCAGGCCGACGTGTCTTCTTCAATCAGAACGGCCCCGGCTGCTATCGCTGTCATACTCTTGATGGCCGAGGCAACGACGTTGGCCCCGACCTCACCACCATCGGCCGCATGGAACCGAAGCGGATCATGGAATCGCTACTACAACCGAGCGCCACCGTCGCCCCGCAGCACCAGGCCTACACCCTGGTCATGAAAGATGGCCGTACACTGACGGGCACGTTGGTGAGAACCTATCTCGACACCTACACCTACCTTAACGCCGAAGGCAAACAGTTTGAAGTGAAGACCTACGACATCGAAGAGACTGCCCCCGCCAAGAAGTCCCTCATGCCCGAGGGTTTGTTGAATCAACTGAGTGATCAGGAGGTACGTGATCTGCTGGCATATTTGTTGGGCAGCAAGTAACCCATGCTCCCCTCTCCTCCGGAGAGAGGGGCCGGGAGTGAGGGGTTCAAAGTCGTGTTCAACCCTGTTTGTCAGCCCTATGTCAACACGGCTCAATACGAGTTACAGCCCCTCACCCCTAACCCCTCTCCCCGGGAGGGAGGGGGGAACAAACACGGATCCCAGGAACAGATAGGGATCAAACAATGCATCCCAGAAGTTGACACTGGAACTGAAGCCCAGGACAAAGGCAATCACACCCGTCAGCCAGGCGAGTGCCAGCAAGCGGTTCACCTGCCAGGCCCATGCCATCAAGGCGAATGCCAGCACCAGTAACACCTGCGGTTGGTATCCCCAACTGTAGAGATCATACTCCAGATACCCGGTCGTCGAAGCGTAGAGCGTTCCCAGCAAAACCACCAGTACCAGTGATAACTTCCACGATGGCTGATGGCGAATGCCTTTTACCAGCAGTTGGTAGTAGACGAGTACCAGGTAGGTCAACGTGGCCATGCTGAGATCGCCTAGCACGCCTCGCACAAAGTACACCACCGACATTCCCTTCCAGGGCATTAGCACTATCACTGCGGTGATCAACCAGACCATACACAATGTCGTAAGGCTCGCCCGGCACCAGAGAGCCAACAGTGTCGGCAGCCTGGCAAGCACGAGTGCCAGGCCGAAGTAGCCTACGACATCAATCATGCAACTGCTCCTTCACCCAGTCGGTGGTGAAGCGCAGATGCTTGAATCCTTCACGATGGCAGGTGTAGAAGAGATCGATGACGGAACCTTGCACCAGCATCGTTGGATAGGAGAATTCATTTAATCGCAGGTGATCATTGGGATCACCCTTTTCCAGAGTCTTGATGTCTTTCCATGTCACTCCATTACGAGAGTATGCCAGTCGAAGTTCATCACGATCCTTGCTCGGGTTGTAAGCCATCAGGTACCCCATGCCTTCGAGCCTGGCTGTAGCCACGCAGGAGTCACGATTCTCGACTGGTAGCGTGGTGGTGGATGTCCAGGTGCGTCCACCATCGCTGGTCTTCTGGTAATAGAGTTCGGCTGGCTGCTCATACCTGTTTCGCAGATACGCATGGGCTTCGTGCTCATTGATCGGCACCAGGCAGGCCTGCAGTGAACCATGCAAGGCACTCATCCTCTGCTTGCGAACGAATGTGCCTGTTGCATCAAACTCCAGCACCTCGGGGAACTTGTTCGTCATCTCGTAGTAGACCGGCAGCAGGAACCCACCATCCGCCAACGGTACCGCAGGTGAACGGACCAGCGTACTGATGTTGAACAGTGGCGAAGTCAGCAAACGAATGGGTGCAGACCAGGAGTGGCCATTATCGAGAGAGGTCATCTGGTTGATGCTGCTGCACGACCAGCCGAAGTAGCCCACGGAACAGAAGAAGAGATGAAGTCTGCCAGCAGCATCGCGATGGAGCGAGGAGTTGCCTACTCGCCGGGTGTATCTCTTGAGCATCTGCCCCACATCACCGGGCGAGAGCAGTGGCGTGGCTGCTTCCCATTTCCCCTGACGATAGCGGGCCTGGTAGAGTTTCACATCGAGCGATGATTCATGGTAGCCACCGTAGAAGACGGTCAGCAGTTCATCGTTCGGGAGTGCCACCAGCGAGGAGCCATGCACTTCACGGATGCCTACAGGTCGAACAAGTATTTGCGAAGTGAACGCGGTCGGCGGGGTGATGGCATTCAGCAAAGAAGGAAATGCAAACCGAGGCGATGGCGAAGCAGGTCGCCAGCATGCAGCGAGTGCCAGCACACTGATCAGCAGAAACAGCCTGGTATTCATTGACTTATAGATGCACCATCTCCTCCGCGCATGGTTAGCGTGAGTACACGCAAACCATGGCACCGATCAAACGTATCAACACAGGTCTATATCACGGAATGGGCAGGTGGCTCAAGATATCTTGCAGGATGCGGTCAGTCGTCACTTCCTCCGCCTCTGCTTCGTAGCTCAAGAGCAAGCGATGCCTGAGTACATCGTGGGCGACTGCTTTCACATCCTGAGGAGTGACGAAGTTCTTGCCCGCCAGGAACGCATGGGCCTTGGCTGCCAGCACCAGGGCAATGCTGCCTCGGGGGCTGGCTCCATACTGCACGAGGTGCCCCAGGTTCAGACCATATTCACTCGGCTTACGGGTGGCATGAACCAGATCAACGATGTACTTCTCTACCTTTTCATGAAGGAAGATGCGATCGACCGTTCTGGAAAGCTCTGCCAGCAACTCGCCACTGAGCACTGCAGACGAGTGTGGTGGTGGTGTAATATGAGCCATCCTTTTGAGAATGGCCTGCTCTTCGACTGTTGAAGGGTAGTCGAGTTTGAGCTTCATCAGGAAGCGATCCGACTGAGCTTCCGCCAGCGGATAGGTGCCTTCCTGTTCAATGGGGTTCTGCGTGGCCAGCACCAGGAACGGCTTAGGCAAGTGATGGGTGACATCACCAATGGTGACCTGCCCTTCCTGCATGGCTTCGAGCAAAGCACTTTGCACTTTCGCGGGCGCCCGGTTGATCTCGTCAGCCAGGACGATGTTGGCGAAGATCGGGCCCTTCTTGACGGTGAAGTCACCCGAGCGCGGATTGTAGATCTGCGTACCGATAATGTCGGCAGGCAGCAGATCGGGTGTAAACTGGATGCGATGAAAGCTCAGATGCAGGCACTCGGCCAATGTTCGTGCTGCCAGCGTCTTCGCTAAGCCTGGCACACCTTCGAGCAGGATATGGCCACCAACGAGCAGGCCGATGATCATGCGCTCCAAGACAATCTGCTGACCGACCATCACTTTGCCGATCTCGGCAAAAAGGGGGTCCAGCTTGGCCCGTTGCAGCTGAACATCTTCAGCAGTAAGAGCTGAAACTGGCATGTCGGGAGGAGTGGCATCTGAAGGCATAGGTATCAGGATAGTCGAGCCAGTGGAATTCATCCAAGGAAAAGTGATGAGCCGAATATCGCAGGGCATTCTCAACGCCTGCCACGGATCAACCCATAGTGAGCACTGTTTATCTGATTTCTCATATTCTCATGAATCCCTCAGTTATTGTTCGCTATCCTCTCTATGTGATGTGAACAATTCTTTTTCGCGAGTACGCCACATGATTCGTCGATTGTTGACGCTGGCCCTCCTGGCTAGCACGCTCCTGAGCGGCTATGCCCAGGAAGACAAGAATCCCACCAAACCCGAAGCCAGCCTCAAGGTCGGCGATCCTGCTCCCAAGCTCTCGGTCACCAAGTGGCTCAAAGGCGATGCGGTCAATGCCTTCCAGCCGGGCAAGGTCTATGTCGTGGAATTCTGGGCCACCTGGTGTGGGCCTTGCATCGCTTCCATGCCTCACATTTCCGAGCTGCAGGCTGAATACCGATCACAAGGTCTCACCATCATTGGTGTGACTTCCAAGGATCCCAACAATTCCGAAGAACAAGTCAACGAGTTCCTCAAGAACCGTGGCGGGATCATGGAATACACCGTGGCCTGGTGCGAAGATCGTGCCACTGACACTGCCTTCATGAAGGCAGCTGGCCAGAACGGCATCCCCTGCTCTTTCGTCATCGATAAGCAAGGCAACGTTGCCTTCATCGGCCATCCACTCATCCTCGACGAAGTTCTTCCCAAGGTCATCGCGGGCACGTGGAATGCCAAGGTTGATGCCGAAGCTACCTCCAAAATTCTTGATGAAACCTTCCAGGGGCTCGGCCAGGCCAGCCGCGATCCTGCCAAGGGACTCGAATTCTTCGCCAAGATGGAGAAAGACACGCCTCGCCTGGCTGCTCAATTCAAAGACATGAAGATGGGCCTGCTGCTTCGCGCCAACAAGGGTGAAGACGCAGAAAAGATTTTCGAAGAACTGATGGCCAAGTCGATCAAGAAAAAGGACGCCAACAAGCTTACTTCAATCAGCCGCACCTGGAGTAATGTCCAGATGAACACCGAGAAGCGTAATCTCAATCTCGCAGTGAAGGCTGCCGTTGAAGCTAACAAGCTCGCTGGCGACAAGGACATTGGTTCCCTCCTCGCTGCAGCCCAGGCCTACGATGCCACCGGCAACAAGGAGAAGGCAGGCGAGTTTGCCGACAAGGCTATCGAAGCTGCTCCTGAAGGGCTGAAAGATCGCGTCAAGCAACTGGTCGAGAAGTACAAGAAGTAATCTTCTTCATCTTCATGCACTGTCCACCTCGAACGGCCCTCTCACGGGCCGTTTTTTCCTGTATCATACACCTACCTCTCAAGAACGATGCCTCTCTGCATCACATCCTCTGCTTACCCGGGGGATTGCCGAAGGAGTCTGCATGAGCGCTGGTTTCGATACCCTGTCGAACACTGTGAAAACCAAGATCATCGCGACGGTGGGCCCTGCCTCCGAGAGCACCCCGATGCTCAGCAACCTGGCCCATGCCGGGGCGGATGTTTTCCGACTCAACTTCGCCCATGGCAAATGGGATTGGCATACCAACGTTCTCAACCGTGTCCGTCGTGATGTCTCTGCCGCTGTCCGCAAACCTATCCCCATCCTGCAGGATCTGAGCGGCCCCAAGCTCCGGCTCGGTGAGCTGCCCGGTGGCAGCTTCACCTGTAACCTCGGCGAGCACGTCTTTTTCGTCCGCGAACCGAGCATCAAGCCAGGCGAGTTTTCCTGCTCGTACACCGGCCTTGTCGATGATCTGAGTGAAGGTGATCAAATCCTGATCGCTGATGGCAGTGTCGCCCTGGAAGTCATCAGCAAAACCAGGGAGATGGTCGAAGCCCGCATTACCCTGCCCGGCGTTGTCTACAGCAAGCAAGGCGTGGCTTCCCCCAATGCCAAGCTCCAGCTCAGCGGCCTGACCGA
>CAYPJB010000274.1:0-6412 GCA_964410845.1 uncultured Bacteroidales bacterium
TTATTGTTGGTGATATCTCCCAGATGCAAAGCCGCTACGATGTTGCGCTTCGCCTGGTTCTCAACGATCCACCTGGTCTGAGTGAGATAATGCTGAGGGTACTTTTCACTGTAATTCTGTGTGTCAGGCAGTACAGCAATGGTGAAGGATCGCGGATTCGGCAGAGGTGGTTCACCCGGCTTGAGAACCGCATCAGCATAGGCGCCGTCTGCCTGCAGGCTGGCTGGCAGTATCAGTGAAGCGGCGCAGCTTGCACCAAGAAACGATCGACGATCAAGAGTAGGCATGGTGATCTTCCATCTGGAGGGATCACCATCATAAACCATGCAATGAGCTTTTGCATGGAAGAATCAGCTAATTCATCCAAAGATCACAATGCTCAAGTCGATTCAATACTGGTATCCAGTGCCTTGCGGTGGAGACGCCGCAATTGCCAGCAGACGATGATACCACTGATCATGCACAATCCCAGCATGGCCCACGTCGCAGGCTCGGGAACAGCAAATGCTGCAACTTCAAAACGATAACGGTAGAAGGGGCTGGTGATGGTGTCTCCACCACTCCCTGCTGTGCGTTGGCCTGAAAACTGCAGATCGATGTCGTAGGTGCCTGGTGAGGAGAAACTCAGGTTGAAGAAGTTCTGTGTTCCACCGGTGTAGATGAAACTGGTGATATTATCGTTGGTTGAAAGGAGAATCGGCGAAGGATTGAGTGTGCCAACAGCAGAACCAAAGGTATTGTCGTTGCCATAGAACGCGAATTGCCCCGGGTTGGTGATGCCAGCTGTGGACATGGTGACCGTGAATTGATTCATTTCAAAGATCGTCGGACTGATACCTGACGTGGCGATCCCCATGACGAGTTGAGTACCTGGATTACCATTCTGGGGCGTGGCACGAAAAAGTTGATTGCCGGCAACACCCGTGAAGTTCCAATCGGGAGTAGGAGGCCGGGTGAAAAGATGCTGGGGACCATCTACACGGAAACGGGCACCACCTGCGGTATCGAATACGAAACGATTGAGACCACTGACGAATGTGGCAGTGTAGCTGGTTGAGAGCGTTTCATCGTTGATCTTCACATCCCAGGCGGGAATAGAGTTATTGAAAGTCAGTTCCATGAACTGAATCTGCCCTTCCGTGAGCACGGTTTGCGACCACACCCCCATCGGGCAACACATCAGCAAGAACAGGCATTTCCAATAACGCATGAGGCACTTCTGGGTAGAGTGTTACGCAGAATAGACGTTTTCAATGTAGCCAAAGTTCCGCTCTGCCACAAGAATGATGGAGGCAGGCGTGAACAGAACGCCAAGATTACCATGAGACACTCATGCGATCCTCTCTCCGCATAGGCAATGGCTGTGGCTTCTGGGGCGACAATGTCGATGCTCCCATTTTGTTAGCCCAGCAAGGCAAACTCGATTACCTGACGCTGGAGTACCTGGCGGAATTGACAATGTCTATTCTAGCCTTGCTCAAGCAGCGCGACCCTAATGCAGGGTATGCACATGATTTTCTTGGCGTGCTCAAGCGTCTGATCCCCACCTTGAAGGAACAGCCTCAACTCAAGATCACCACGAATGCCGGCGGCATGAACCCCAGTTCGTGCGGCAAACAAGCTCGTGCCATTCTGCAGGCAGCTGGGCTGGATCACTACAAAATCGGCGTGGTCACCGGTGACGATATCTTTCCCAGGCTCGATGAATTGATCGCTGCTGGTCATCCGCTCACCAACCTGGATACCGGTGAGGCTATCTCAACCATTCGAGAGAAGATCGTTTCTGCCAATGCTTACCTTGGTTCCAACGCGATTGTTGATGCACTGCAAAGCGGAGCCAACATCGTTATTACAGGTCGCGTGGCTGATGCTTGCCTGACGGTGGGGCCAGCCATCCACGAATTTAGCTGGAAGTGGGACGACTGGGCCAGGTTGAGTGCTGCCACCGTGGCGGGGCATCTCATCGAATGTGGTGCGCAGGCCACTGGTGGTCTGTGGGAACACTGGGACGAGACCCCGGACTTTGCCAACGTGGGTTATCCCATTGCTGATTTCACCCCCCAAGGCGATTTCATCATCACGAAGCCTGAGAACACCGGGGGAGTGGTCAATCGTCAAACCGTTGTTGCCCAGTTGCTGTATGAAGTGAACAACCCCGCCGCCTACTATACCCCCGATGTCATTTCGGATTTCACCAGCATCAACGTCAAGGAAGCAGGCAAGGATCGTGTGCAGATCACTGATGCCCAAGGCAAGCCTGCTCCGGACAAGCTGAAGGTCTCCATCGCTTATCGTGATGGCTTCATGAGCAGTGGCATGCTCGCCATCTATGGCAAGAACGCTGCCGAGAAAGCCAGGAAAGCAGGCCAGGTCGTTCTGGATCGCCTGAAACGCGCCGGCCACACCTACGCCCGAACCAATATCGAAACCATTGGTGCTGGCAGCGTTGTTCCTCTCTGCTCTCCGGGCAAGGGGATTCAAAACGATGAAGTGATGCTTCGCGTCACGGTTCATGATCCCAACAAGGCCGCTGTGGAACGGTTCACCAAGGAATTTGCACCACTGGTTACCGCTGGTCCACCGGGTACGACGGGATACACCACTGGCCGTCCCGGTGTTCGTGAAGTCTTCGCCTACTGGCCAAGCCTGATCGATCGAACTGCTGTCACCGCGAACCTGCATTGGGAGTAATCATGTCAGATACCATCCTCCTCGCGGATATCGCCCACAGCCGCTCTGGTGACAAAGGCAACCATGCCAATGTTGCTGTCATTGCTTTCAATCAAAAGGGTTTTGACTGGATCAAGCAGCACGTTACGGTGGAGGCCATCAGCAGGTATTTCCAGAATCTCGGGGCGAGCAGAGTCGAACGGTTTGAAGCGGCCAATGTCTGGGGGCTGAACTTCATGTTGTACGATGCTCTCGCGGGCGGCGCCAGTCGCTCTCTACGCATTGATACACAAGGTAAGGCCCTGGGGCAGGCAGTACTCTCGATGCAGATACCCAAGCCTGACAATCTCACTGAAATGGTCTCGTGAAAAAGGTGGCAGGGGTACGATGAATTCATCATGCCCGTGCCTGTGTTCAACTCGACTAGTAAGGCAGAAACCATGTCGGTCATCCTCATCGAACAGCAACCCCTGGCGACGATCATCAAGATCAATCGCCCGGATCGCCGCAACGCACTCAACCGGGAACTGGTTGCAGCGCTTACCACTGCTTTCAAAACAGCGATGACGGATACTAGTCGCTGCGTCATACTCACTGGAGTAGAGAAAGCTTTCTGTGCCGGGATGGACCTGGCGGAGTTGAGTGAAACGCTCGATAAACCAGATGAAGCCCAGCGCGTGCATGAAGATGCAGGCCGCCTTTCCACGCTCTTTGAACTCATCTACAACCACCCCAAGCCCACGATTGCAGCAGTCAACGGCGCAGCGGTGGCAGGCGGGGCAGGGCTCGTCACAGTCTGTGATCTCGCCATTGCTGATCCCGGTGCCAAGCTGGGATACCCTGAAGTGAAACGAGGCCTGGTGGCTGCCATGGTCATGCCGCACCTGCTCCGCCACGTTGGTGAACGAGCAGCTCGCGATTTACTTCTGACGGGCAGGCTTGTCGATGCTGCCGAGGCTTACCGTATGGGGCTCATTAACGAAGTGGTTTATTCGAATCTCACACCGAACGACATCGCAGCAGGAATACCACCGGGCAAGACTTCGCTCGATCGTTCACTGGAGATTGCCAAAGAACTGGCCGAGAGTTCACCCAATGCACTCACCATCACTAAACGGCTACTGGCGGAGTGTCGTTCCGGTGCTGCTGCCAACTCCGGCCTGGCTAGGGAAAGTGCTGATGCTCGACTGCACATTGAAGCCAAATCGGGGTTGAAAGCGTTCCTGGAGAAGAAGCCCGTTCCCTGGATGCAGTAGGATGCTGCAACTCCAGTGATCGAGATGCTGACAACACTTCGCAACCATGCAACGCGCTTCTTCGTACATTATTCTTGAAGCATTATCCCTGCAGGAACCTTCCACGAATGATGACACTCATCCTTCACGTATGGCGACAGAACGGCCCACAAGATCAGGGCAGGATGGAAACCATTACTGCCCGGGATCTCACCCCGGAAATGTCTTTTCTGGAAATGCTGGATGTCGTTAACGACCGGCTGACTACCGAAGGGAAAGAGCCTATCTCCTTCGAATACGATTGCCGGGAAGGCATCTGCGGCTCCTGTAACCTCGTTATCAATGGTGAAGCCCACGGCCCAGAGAATGGCGTGACCACCTGTCAGACGTATCTTCGCAGCTTCAAGGACGGCGACCATATCTATATCGAACCGTTCCGAGCCAGGGCATTTCCTGTTATCAAGGATCTCGTGGTCGATCGCTCTGCATTGGACCGGATCATCCAGGCAGGTGGTTTCATCTCAGTGAACACCGGCAACGCGGTGGATGCCAATGCCATTCCCATTCCGAAAACGATTGCTGAGCAATCGATGGATGCTGCCGCCTGTATCGGTTGTGGCGCGTGCGTGGCAGCCTGCAAGAATGCCTCTGCCATGCTGTTTGTTTCAGCCAAGGTGGCCCACCTGGGGCTGCTTCCGCAAGGTAAAGCGGAAGCGAAACGCCGAGTGAAGAAGATGGTAACGCAGATGGATGCCGAGGGATTCGGTCACTGCACCAATCAATATGAATGCCAGGCGGTGTGCCCGAAAAACATCTCTGTGGAATGGATTGCCAGGATGAACCGTGAATACCTCAGCGCCAGCGTTGGCGATGATGGTGAATACCACGGCGCTGGCAATATCGGGGCTGCGGGCTAAATGCCTTAGTTTGTACTGGACTATTACCCGCACCCTGTTAATATCCCGAAGTTGACTACGTCTTTCCGAAGACGATTTCACTTTGGGAGTTTCTGCCTAATGGATCAGCGTGCTTCATCGACAGGATGGAATGAAAAGATTCTATTCTGGGCGAGCTTTCTCACACTCATCGCAGCTGGTATCGGCTTTTCCGTTCGTGGTGCTATTCTCAAGGACTGGGGCGACCAGTTCGGGTTCACCCAGAGTGAACTCGGTACCATCACCGGTGGCGGTCTGATTGCCTTCGGCATTACCATCATCGTTGGCAGCTTGCTGGCTGATGCCATCGGCTACGGTAAGTTGATGGTTCTGGCGTTCCTCTTGCATGCTTCGTCCGCAGTCGTGACGTTTGCTGCTACACCTGTTTTTAATTCGATGGGTAAGGAAGGAGCCTACTGGTGCCTGACGGTTGGCATGTGGTTGTTTGCTCTAGGCAACGGAGCATGTGAAGCGGTGATCAATCCGCTGACCGCGACGCTGTTCCCCAGAAATAAGACACACTGGCTCAACATTCTCCATGCAGGCTGGCCCCTGGGGCTGATTCTGGGCGCTTTGATCGTGCTTGGTGTTGGTCAGTATTCGGAGATGTACAAAGTCGCCATTCGCTGGGAATACAAGCTCGGCATCTTCCTGGTCCCCGTCTTGCTGTATGGTCTGATGATGCTGGGCCGTCGATTCCCGGAGTCGGAAGCCAGTGCTTCCGGCGTGCCGCTCAGCACCATGATCTTCACCCTGCTGTCACCCGTGCTGTTATTCCTCTTTATTTTGCATGCGATGGTTGGTTATGTGGAATTAGGTACCGATAGCTGGATCGTGAATATCACTCAACGGGTGTTGAGCGACGAGAAGAAGGCACTCTATGCGTTCATCTGGACGAATGCCCTGATGTTCGTTCTGCGGTTCTTTGCCGGTCCGATCGTGCACAAGATATCGCCCCTGGGATTGCTCTTCTTCAGCGCTGTCCTCGGTGCAGCAGGTCTGTATATGCTGGGATTGCCTTTCACCAACAGCATGTGGCCGTGGATGGCAGCAGTCACCATTTATGGTTTGGGTAAGACGTTCTATTGGCCAACGATGCTCGGCGTTATCTCGGAACGATTCCCCAAGGGCGGTGCCCTCGCTTTGGGCATCAGCGGTGGTGTGGGGATGATCTCGGCCGGATTGCTCGGTGGCCCGGGTATTGGCTACAAACAGGATCTCTTTGCTGTGCAGAAGATTCAAGAACTCTCCAATCCCACCTATGAACGCTATATGTCACGTAACGAGGATGGATCACCAGCCAAGACTGGTTTCCCCATCGTTTCGACGTACCTGCCTGATAAGCTGCCGTTGATTGCCGGCTTGGATAATGGCAAGCTCAAGGTCTTTGATGATTACACGGGCCTGGCGGACAAGACCAAAGGCAAGACAACACTCGAGTCCGACCTGGAGACGCTCAATGAGGAGAAGGCCAAGGGTGTGAAAGTGGAAGCAACCCTGGAAAAGAACCTGAACAACTTGACGAAGTGGGGGGATGAGCAGGGCAAACCCAACAATGAAGCTGACAAAGTC
>CAYPJB010000275.1:0-6385 GCA_964410845.1 uncultured Bacteroidales bacterium
TTCAGTGGCGGAGCATCCGTTCCATCATGCCGTTTCACCTTTTCCGTCTGCAAGTTCAGATCGATATCCTGAACCAGTTCGCCATTGATAGTTGCTTTGAAAGTTGAGCCACGAAGCTCCAGCCGAAAACTATTCCATTCGAGTGGCCTATACACCTGCCTGGTTGGAGCGACGGCACGATATAAACCACCAGTTAATTCAGACGGTTTGGCCTGCGGATTGTAACGCAGATCCGCGATCTGAAGTTCCATGCCATCAAAGGCTGGGTCGCCGTGAAGCGGTGCACGGAGAGCAACGCCACTGTTACCTTTCTCACCCAGCTTGATCTCAAACTCCAGAATGAAGTCGATATACACTTTTTCGCTGATGAGCCAGGTCCCCCGCTTTTCAGCTGGGTAAAGTACACCTGCATTCACTTTCCAGAAGGTTTCCTTGGGAACCCGCTTAGCCAGGTCACTCCACTCTGTCACAATCCATCCTGAAGGCGTCCCACTCTGCTGGAAGAGTGTTTCGAAGCCATCATCATCGGCTGGAATCATCGAGCAAAGTAGCACAACCAGCGTTAGCATAAATCACCTGAAGTCATTGTTTCAAGCTTGGCCTGCACATCAGGTTCCAATGCCAGTTCCTCATCCGGTGATATTCTCTGATATCAGACCACAAACGCAAGGAATAATGCATATAGTCGGCAAGGCATGTGCCAGGCAGCATCTTTCAGCACCAAGAACATAAAGACATGTTGCAAGCAATTGACACCAATATGACAATACTTGGATAATGGATGCTTTACCTACTATCAATCTGACTGCAGTTGCTGGCGAGCGAATCAGAAAATCCGCCTTATTGCAAGCCAGGCAGCTACAGCGTCTGGTGCATTTGTTGCGGACCAGTGCCGAGTACCATCCTGAAACGACACATGAAATACGCAAACTGACAAGGAAATGTACTGCCGCCTGGGAATGGCTCTATCGTTCGCACGCGGTTCGTCGAAAACGTCAGCTGATGCGTTATTGGCGATCGGTACGTCACTGCGTTGGTGAACTCCGCGATGCAGATATTCGTCTCGAGGAATTTCATAACATGTTCCCCCACCCTGGAGTTGCAGAGAAACAACTTCTGGGGAATCTGGAACAGTCCTGGTTGATGAAGTACCAAAATGCGCTGAAAATGCTCCAGCAGGTTTCAGACCGGGAACCGTTACTGATGTCATCACTCTCGGATGCACTGACCAGCAAGAAACTGACCTATAACTGGAACAAGAAAAGTCAGCGATGGCTGAACCGTCAGATTATCCAGTGGCAGGAATTGGCTGCACTTTCACTAACTCATCCAGAGAATTTGCATGCATTCCGAATCTGTACCAAAAAGCTACGCTATCGTTTTCAGTATCTCCAGCGTTTCCTGCCCAAAGAGTCGACCTGGCTGAATGATCTGGAAACCCTGCAGGAACACCTTGGCCGCCATCGCGACCTGCTAAATACGTTAGCATGGCTGATAGATCTGGAAAAATTTCTCTCGATCCGGACAACCATTGACAAGCCCTTGCGACAAGCCATGCAACGCTGGCGAAAACAGTGCACTAAAGAGGAAGGGGAGGAACATCGTCAGATCAGGCGATCACTGGCAGCTATTGGAAAGACTGGATAATTCCAAGATTTCCTTTCGTTACTGACACTATGGGATCAGGCTCATTTCGCTGAACTTGGTGCAAACTGCAAGGCAAACAGGTCTGCATCTTTCATGACCAATCGGAGCCGAATCGTTTTGCCTGCCAGTTTGCTGACATCGCTGCCTGACTTCCACTTCACAGCCCGTTCGATCTCATTGCCAATCATTTCGACAGAATCGTTGAGCGTAAAGCCCGGTATGGGCTTTCCTATCTCATCCTGAATTTCGACGCGTATGCCACCCGCTGCTGACGTTGCAAAGTTCAACAACAGCCGATCACCAAGGAATTGCAAAGGCTTGGTGATCAATTCACCGCCTTCATATGGTGCCCGCACGGAAGCGAAGCCGTCAAGTCGTAATGAATAGCGACGGAGGTGGGCGGTAGGCTGGGCATAGTCCTGATTGACGTAGACCGACATCTCTGTTGGGCCAGTTTGAACGACGTTCAGGGCCGGATAGTTCGTACGGGAGACCCAGTTCTGCGGACCAATGCCTGGCTTGATGAAGGCACCAAGGAAGGTGCGATCGTAGTAACTCCCACCTCGCGTGCTCATGAGCACGGCATCGGAGGTATCCTTGAAGTACGTCGGACTTACCTGGATGGCCTTGGCTTCTGCGTCAGTAAGCACCTGCCGGCCGGGCATGAATCGTGCTGCAATAGCCAGGTACAAATGTGGAGCCCGGAAATAGGGAGCTGTCTGGTTAGTGTACAGTTGCTCGATTGGAGCCCCCCTGGGCCCAGTGCCATCATCGTGGCGATATTCCATCTGTACCGCTGGAGTCCAGTTAAGGAAATCCTTGCTGGTGGTTCGACCGATGCGTCGAACATCTCCAAAAACCCGAAAGTAACAGACATAAGACTGTTCCACGTCCGACCAGAAGGCTACGTTCTGAGAATCGAAGAGGAACTGAAACTTGAAGGGAGCAGTCTTCCTGGTAATAACTGGCGCGGTACCAAGTTGTCGCCAGCGTAAACCATCTGCTGAAGCAAAAGCCAGCAGACCACTCTCGTCCAGCCCGGCCAATGCCTTATACCGTTCGCTGGCAGGCACTCCCGGTCGGGTATCCAGAAATGGGGAGAAGTTATGTGATGCTGGGGCGGCATTCGCATAGACAACGTTGTTATCCCTGGTGCCCTGCACTTCGAAATAGCCTAATTGAGGCTTCGTCCAGCGGATTCCATCTGCTGACTCAGCAACACAGGTAACTTCATTGTTGGTACCATCTTTGCCATCTTTAGGCAGACCACGGTAATATGCCCGAAACCGGTTGCCATCCCGAATGATGGTACAGTAGCCGCTATGAATGCCTTCCCAGGGAGCATCAAAGCGAAGCACCGATCCTTCATCGCGTGGCTCATGCAATACCAGTTGTGCCCCCTGGATTTTGTCGATGAGATATCGATCTACGAACAACTCGCGACGCGATCCCAACTGGAGTGGCGGTTCAACGGCCAGTGACTGACTAATGATCAGGATCAACCACATCCAGGCGAACGCTGTTCTAAGCATGATTGAGACCATAACAGTGAGCAAACGGGCGGAGGAAATGATCCTAGTGTATCAGTATCCGGCTGACTGTTTACTGTGCATATAAATCATGCTGATACGAAAAAACCCTGCAACACGAATGCTGCAGGGTCTTGTGATCTAACAGGGTAAGCTTAGTACCGACGGTTGCCACCGCCGAAGCCACCACGACCGCCACCACCACCACCAGTGGTCTTGGGGCGAGCTTCGTTAACCGTCAATTGACGGCCACCGCTGGATTGGCCATTGAGTGCGGAGATGGCTGCATCAGCGTGCTGAGCTTCGCTCATCTCGACAAAACCAAAACCCTTGGAGCGACCAGTGTCGCGGTCCATAATTACTTGTGCTGACGAAACGCTACCATGCTGTTCGAACATGTCACGCAGATCGGCATCGGTTGTCTCATAGGAGAGGTTACCGACATACAACTTCTTACTCATTGTCTCTACTCCACACCTGGACATTCAGCGTTTCACGGTGAATTGCTTCAGCCCAGGCAAACTCCTGCAGAACGATTTCTACAGGTGATTCAAAAGGCAGCAGGCTCCGCTTCCGACACCGGAAGCTTGGCGAGGACTTGCTGCCACAAATAGCAGGTTCTTGGTAATACGCTTTGACTGGAGGCTGACCCTCGAAGGCACGATGGAATTCCATCGCACTTCGAATGAATGATACCTACGGACTAGTCGTGTACAGGCTGGAATTGCCAGAATGAAGGTGAGCCAGATAAAGGGCACGACAAGAGTGGGATAAACTGACAGGATCAGAAGCGAAGCCAATCAAAAACGAGAGGTGATAGCTATCTGCACAAACTGCTGCACAAAGAACATCACTGGTGTAATAGTATCTTCACATCGTCAATTGTCTAGTGCAAATCTGAACTATGTTTCAGATGGCGAGAAATATTTTAATTCTCAAGAGAGAACTTGAGGGCAGTGCAGACATAATCTCCTGCTATTTCTTCACCTCCGCAGGCCGATATTCCTTGAAAAGCTTGATCATCTTGTCGTGAATTCCAAGCTTCTTTAGATCAGGTGCCTTGTGTTTCGGTTCGCCGGGTGCATCACCGCGCAGGCCAGGATAAGACATGGCTAACCTGGCCGGAGCATTGAGCATGTGAGCCAAGTTTGTGTCGCGCAGCACCTTGTTCATTGCATCTTCGCTAGCGTTAGCGGGGAAACTCTTGAAGTTCACAACGATGTAGTAGCCGTCATACTTCGGGGCAGTTACGTGCCAGCCCCACTCCTTGGCCTTCTCCATTTTGTAGCCATGCTTGGCGAAGTAGTTGATTACGGCTTGGATCTGAGGATCGGGTTTGTCCTCAGCATAAGAATGGGTGAGCAGTAGTGAGCATGCAAGTAGCAGCAGGATACGAGGCATGGGCTTCTCCTTGTTGGCTTCTTGTTAGCCAATTCGGGGATGGTTTTCGAGACTCCGATTCGGTCCGTGGTTTGTTTCGCTTCTTTCCTTATGTTTAGAATTATACCCTGCAAATGACCCTGACGAATTAACTGGATACTATCGCCGGACGCCATTTGAATCCCTTCACCAGATAACACCTGGAATCGCCGTAGTACTAGCCAGGCAGTCTACTTCAAACCAAGAGGAAGAGCCGTGAATTGGTATCGAATTATGCAACGGCTGTATGCCAAGGTATGTGGGCGGCCCATACTTCCGGCAGGCATTCGAATCGGTAAAGATGTTTGGATTGGCGATGCAACCCGTTTTGATTGGGATCACGGGCGACACATTACTATCGGCGACGAGGTTACGCTGGCTCCTGGTGTCAGAATCCTGTGTCATGACGCATCGTGCATGAGGCGAGTGGGTGGAACGTGGATTGCCCCGGTGACTATACATGCAAGGGCTTTTATTGGTGCTGAATCGATCATTATGCCAGGAGTGGTGATTGGCGAAGGTGCGATAGTGGCTGCTGGTGCAGTCGTCACTAGAGAAGTGTTGCCTGGCACTATTGTTGCGGGAGTGCCAGCCAGGCAAATAGGTCTTGTCGCTGATTTGGATACACGACGACGAGAGCAAATGCTAACGAAGCCTCAGTTTCGCATCGCCGACTATGAGCCAAAAGAACCTGCTGATCTACCAGCAGCAAAAGACCTGGAGTTACGTCAAGCTGTTGAGAAACATGGTGGCTACTTCCTGGTTTAACAGATTTATTAACTGTGATGCTAGCTGTGGAGTCAGATCGTGGTGCAGCTTTACTGGTGGCAGACAGCCAAAGTAGTTCTTCGGAATCAGGATCATGGTTTTGTCGGTGGTGCCTTTCGTGGTGACAGTGTGTGCCATAGTCTGGTGGTACTCGGTCTAACTCTGCAAGACTCCTTATCGAGTGCACACCTGGCACAGCTAGCCGGGCATACCGGCAAGCTTTGGCACCCGATGCAAGCAATGAAGTGGATGCTAGATGTGGTCATGAGTCCCCGATAAAAGCGATATAAATCAGACATGAAGCGTTGGAACATCTCGATCAACTCTAAGTGGTTCCTCGACACCAAGCAGCCAAGCCTTGGCACTGGACCAGAACCAATCTTCCACATTCAATACCAGCCCTCGCCGTAGCGGATTCAGGTGGATGTACTGAATTACTTCGTGGATAGCGGTCGGGTCGGTATGATTCGCGTCAAAGCCGGCACTGTGTTGCCAGAAGCGGTAGACCGTTTTGCCGCTTTCATTGACAGCGAGTCTCGTTAGGAACGGAGAGTTAGTCTGTTTGAGCAAGTTGATAGCCCTGCGACCAACCGATTCCTTGATGTAGTGAAGTATCTTCGCGCTGGAGTATTGCTCGTCTCGTGGGTAGATCAAAAGGTGGACATGTTCAGGCATGATGACGTATGCCCAGAGCGAGAAATTGAACCTGGTTCGCGCTTTGTCGATGGCCTGGATCGTCCAACGACAGGTGCGCTCTTTGGATAGTAAAGGCAAACGACGAAAGCACGAGAAGGTGTAAAAGTGTGCATGGCCAGGGAGATCATAGTGCCTAAGCTTTTTGCGAATAGGTGGGTTCATCAGACGAGAGTAACAAATGAGTTTGATTCGTGCCACAGGTTAGTGGTACTCCGCTAACCTGTGGACGCTAGAGGTGGACTTGAAGCTTAACACAGATAACGGGAGTACCCGTTACCTGTGGCACGAATAGCACGAATAGGTTCTCATAACCTGGGGCACCCGGC
>CAYPJB010000276.1:0-6383 GCA_964410845.1 uncultured Bacteroidales bacterium
GGATCTTCGGTGCGATTAATCCAGGCGAGATAGTCGTTGATGCCGCCTTCGGAGAAGAACGTTTCGCTTCGGCCTTCCACTCGTTCGTCTTTGAGTTTGATCGTAATGCCTGGATTCAGGTAACCCAATTCGCGCAGACGACTTTCAATGGTGTCGTAATTGAATTCGCAGCCTGGGAAGAAGGGAGGTTCCGGATCAGGGCGGAAGGTGATGATCGTGCCGGTACCCTGCGCTGGCCCGAGTTCCTTGACAGGCGTGATAGGTACACCACGTTCGTAATTCTGCTGGTAAAGTTTGCCGTTACGTCGAACCTGCACACGGGTCCATTCGGAGAGAGCATTAACAGCCTTGATACCCATGCCGTGCAAGCCACCCGAGATCTTGTAACTGTCCTTGTTGAACTTGCCGCCAGCTCCCACTTCGCACATGACAAGCTCGAGTGTCGGCCGGTTATATTCCGGGTGAATGTTAACAGGAATGCCACGACCATCATCTTCAATGCTGATGCTGCCATCGACGTGGATTGTGGTAGAGATGGTCTTACAGTGGCCTGCCATGGCCTCATCGATGGAATTATGAATTACTTCATAGAAGAGGTGGTGCATGCCCGCATCAGACGAGCCACCGATGTACATACCTGGATTCTGTCGGATGTGCGCTGCGTTCTTGAGTACCTGAATGTTACTTTCGTCGTAACCCTGATCCTGGTTCACTGCGGGAGCATCAGCCATTGCAGACCCTTCAGAAGTGACACTTTTCATCAGCTATCATTCTATGTTTTTGCCAACGTCAGACGATGGGTTTGAGCGAAAAGGGGGCAGAATGACGTGGCTGTAAGTTATTGCCTTGCATTGATTTGCGATGAGACTGGCGACTCGATGTGATGATCAGTGAAAAGCTTGTACCTCATCAGCGTTGAGTATCAGGCTTTCAAGAACTTTATCCACCAAAAGCACTATATCGTCTTAATCCCTGACGATAGAGAAACCGAGCTAACAGGATGCAACCCACTGCCCAGCCCAAGCCGATCAGTAAGCCTGATACAAGTTCAGGGCCGGTGATCTTGTTCAGAAATACCATCGTCGGGAAGTAAGCCAGGTACTGGAAAGGCAGCGCCTTGAGGAAAGAACTCCAGCCTGCCGGTAAGAGATCGAGCGGAAACATCTGGCCAGAGATAAAGAATGTCACCGTCGTGATGATGTAGAGAATGGACGTTACTTCCAGCATCCAGAAGCCGATGCAGCCGATGCAGACTTCAAAGAAGAAGCCGATCACGAAGCCGAGAATCAGCGAGATGAGATAAGCAAGGAGTTGCCAGCCCCAAGGGCCAGTATCGAAATAACTCCATGCTAAACCGAAGATGATGGCGTAGGGAGGCACAGCAGTAATGATGTAAGCAATCTTGTGGGCGATGCGGTAGGCGAGCAGCCAGCCGATCATATCCAGTGGTTGCACCAGGTATTTTTTCAGTTCGCCCTGACGAATATCGCGAGCGATGCCTGTCGAGAGCCCAGGCATGGACGAGAACATCCTGCTGATGTGTACCAGCATCAGGTAGGCGATCATTTCGTTGAAACGAAATAACGAGAGTGTATCGGTTCCAGCTCCTTTGTAGATGGCAGTCCAGAGCAGGATCGTCGTCAGCATGGGCAGGAAGCGAAGCAGTGTGCCGAGAAAGAAATCCCCTCGATACGCCAGCCGTTCAATCAATGCGGTTCGGCAGATGTTGATGTACTTGTTCAGTACCTGCCAGGGTGACAATGAAATCAGTGCATAAGGAGTGTTTTGCAGCAACATTACAGATGGTACCCTACGAGAAGGGATGATTCCTGCTGGTGATATTGCATCACCATCTGATACTGCTTTTCTTTAGTCAGTTTCTCGCCATGACGGTTGTAGCGTATGTCCTTTTCGACGAAGCGGTTGCCCAGCCATTCAAGCATGACGTAGGAAGTTGGTTCGTGTTCGAGAATGCGCAGTCGGTCTATGAGACTGCCAGGGCAGGGGAGTGTTTCCTGCTCGTGTCTCGGATTCATGGCAATGCCGATCCAGCAACGCACTACCCGCCATCCGAAGCGATACCAGATCAGTTTCTCATCCAGTACACCACGGTTCACCTGGGCAGCGAGTGTATCAAAAAAGGCGAGTACTGGGTGGTAACCCGTGAGTGCGTTCTCCGTCGAATCCAGGTGAGACTTGATGCGTTCCGCGAATTCCTTGCGGGCTAGGATCATGCCCGGTTCACCGAACTTGGATTCGAGAGCCAGCAACAGATTGGCGGAGTTCAACTGTCTGGCCTTCCACGATTGGTAGAAGATGCCACCCAGGCCAATGATGGCTGCAAAAGTACTGACCCACGCTGCGACTGATCCCCATTCCATTGGGTTATCACTCCCATTCAATGGTGGCAGGTGGCTTGCTGCTGATGTCGTAAGCCACTCGGTTGACTCCTCGTACTTCATTGATGATACGAGTAGATACCTTGCTCAGGAACTCGTGTGGCAGGTGTGCCCAGTCCGCTGTCATAAAATCGTCCGTTTTGACTGCACGTAGAGCAACAACATTATCGTAGGTTCTGCCATCTCCCATGACACCCACCGATTGTACCGGCAACAGGACTGCGAATGCCTGTGAAACTTCCCGGTACAGATGTGCCTTATGCAGTTCGTCCAGGAAGATCGCATCAGCTTTGCGAAGCACGTCGAGCTTGGCTTCCTCGACCGCACCCAGGCAACGGACCGCAAGCCCGGGCCCCGGGAATGGATGTCGCCAGACCATCTCTTCAGAGAGGCCGAGTTCCAATCCCATGCTGCGTACTTCATCCTTGAACAGATCGCGTAGCGGTTCAATCAGATCGAATCCAAGCTGTTCCGGCAACCCGCCAACATTGTGGTGGGTTTTGATCGTGGCTGCTGGGCCATCTGCAGCCGCGCCACTTTCAATCACATCTGGATAAAGTGTGCCCTGTGCCAGGAACTTGGCACCTTGAATACGCTTGGCTTCTTCCTGGAAAACATCAATAAAGAGATGCCCGATGAGTTTGCGTTTCTGCTGCGGATCCGTCACGTTCTTCAGTGCTGTGAGGAATTTGGCCTTCGCGTCAACCACATGTAGATCAGCCTGGAAATGGCCTTGGAAAGTCTTTCGCACAGCATCTGCTTCGTCCAGTCGGAGCAAGCCATTATCGACAAAGATGCAGGCAACCTGCGAGCCAACAGCCTTGATGAGCAAGGCAGCAGTGACCGCAGAATCAACACCTCCAGAGAGTCCGCAAATCACACGATGAGAACCAATTCGTGTTTTCAGCTCCGAAATGGTGTCACGCACCAGCGAGCTCATTTTCCACTGACCAGTGCAGCCGCAGATGCGATAGAGAAAGTTCTTGAGCAGTACTGATCCGAGTGGAGTATGGCTGACTTCAGGATGAAACTGCAGGCCATAGATCGGCTTCGATAGATGCTGCACAGCTGCGACGGGGCAGGTAGGTGTCGAAGCCAGCGGGGTGAAGAGGTTGCCTGCATCGCTGACATGATCGCCACGGCTCATCCAGACGGTGGTCTGGTCAGGCATTCCCTGTAATAGTGGATGGTTGGTATCGTGGATGTGCAGATGGGCTCTTCCAAACTCGCGAGCTTTGCCAGGCTTGACTTGTCCGCCCATGAGATAACAACTGAGCTGCATGCCGTAACAGAGGCCCAAAATGGGGATGCCCAGATCAAAAAGCCTGGGATCGCATTGAGGTGCGCCTTCGTCATAAACGCTGGAAGGGCTGCCTGACAGAATAATGCCGGTTGGAGCGAGTTCCTTGACGCGTTCAACTGGTAGATCGGCTCGCACGATCTGGGCAAAAACATGCATCTCGCGCACCCTGCGTGCGATGAGTTGCACATACTGTGAACCGAAATCGAAAATCAGGATTCGTTCTTGATGTGTCATGGCGAGATCATCGAAAAATGAAAACCGTCAACAAAGGTGCTGACGGTGAGCATTGAAGGTGAGAATAGTTAAGCAGCAGCGAAACGGATATCCATGGTTGGTCCCTTAACTTTCCTGCGGTTAGGCCCGGTGTACATCCAGAAGATCGCAGCTAAAGCAAGAAAAGCAATTGAGTAGATCAGATCGCCGAACGGCCAACTCTTCGGGAAGACGATGAAGAGCCGGTACAGCAGGCGGATCGTTGTTTCAGAATAGTGCATGCCGATGGCAAAAAGACGAGAGGTGCTCCAGTCAGCATTGCTTTCCTTGGTGATCTCGTACTTCTTCTCTACTGTCAGAAGTCGCCGAAGTGATTCAGATGAAACTGTTTCACCCTGTATCAGTTCGGTGCGATATCCTTCTCGTTCGAGCTTGCTTCGCGTCCAGGCCCAGATAGCGTCTTCACCGGTATAGCTGACGCCGTTGTTCATACTTACCTGATCGAGGGTAGAACTCGCCGGTGCATTGCTCATCGCGTTTACGTCACGGCCGCTTGTAGGGGAACCCTGTGGCTTGTTCTCGGCTGGGAGATCGTCCTTTGTTGCAGTCTTCTCGTTCTTCGCTGGTGGACTATCCTGCAGCAGAATCACTGTGCTCCCAAGAAACTCCAGCACGCCAGTCTTGTTGTCAGGTTGCGATGATAATGGAGTCATTTCATCTATCGATCGATTGCTGGGCAACTCAATGGCGGAGGAAACAGCCCGGGCACCCGCTCGCCCCGTTCTGTTATTGTTTCCTATTTGTTTCTTGTTTGGAATCTTGCTGACGTGAGAGAGTTCCGGCATGAAGTGAATGAGGAAAGGCAGCAACAAAGCCAGCAAAAGGAAGAACTTTGCCAGATACCCACGGTTCACTTTCATGGGTAATTGCACTTCGCTTACTTTCCGGCCTTGGGACAGAAACTCTACTCGAGCGCCGGTAAGCCGACCCGTCATGATCGGTTGAATCACGAACTGTGCTTCGCCTCCGGACACTGGAATGATCACATGGGGAGGTGTAACGATAGCCCCTGGTACGCTCACCTGCACGACAACAGGTGGGTCAAACCCGCCTGATTGCGACTGAGAGCGTAGAGCTTCGATTTCCCCATTCACACCGGTCAATGACACTTTCATCGAATGCAGTTTGTTCAGCCGCATTCTGCTCGAATAGCGAACTACAGGAGTACGCAGGTACTGATTGGAACTCTGTAATCCTAATTCGCCGGTACCTTGACGATTCGGTTGCTGAGGCACAGGTGGGTTCGACGGAGGCTGATACGCAGGGCCTGCTAACGGTCCGCGGGGTGGTGGTTTCGGCTGCATGGGCTTACTCGAACAAGGTACTTTACTACCTTATTAACTTAGCTTTCAGCCCCGACTTAACAACTCTGGAACGTCGGATTAACTGTTTTTTCTGTTACTGCGGCACGGGTTGTCCCAGAGATGCTCGAATGGGGCGCCAGCCTGGCGTACTCGGATTCGTGGCAGGTGGTGCTGAATCCATAATAGGTGACCAGGGTCTGCTTGGTTCGGTGGCAGTTCGGTCACTGGAAGTGTTGCTACTGTAGGCTGATTCAGGCCTACTGCCCCGAATCACGGAAGGATTCTCTCGCATGGTCCGGCTTTCCACTCGGGCAGGTTGCGAACCCTCTGTCGTATTGCTGGCAACCATTGTTGTGGCGTTAGGGGTAGTCGAATTCTGCAGACGAGCTTGTGGATTGCACCATGAGACCATCCATTTCAGCCAGGCCTGTTCCAGTTGTTCGATGTTGCGAACAGCGTAATGCTTCTGCAGGGCACGATCCCAGCCAATCTGGGGACGCATACCATCACCGACGAATTCCAGAAAAGTCTGCTTGTTACTGGATTCCACCAGGAAGCGGACAACAGAATAGCCTTCGGCATAGAGCGTAATGACATCTTCGCCGGTGTTCGGGTACTGCATCATGGTCATCAGTGTTCTTAAGCGATAAGCCTGGTTGCCTTTGGCCAGGTAGCGGCGAATCAGGTCATCATGTTTTTTTTTCTCGAGTTCATCTTCAGAAAGCACTGAACCACCTTCATCAGCCCAGCGTGGTAGTGGCTGACGAAACTTGTAAGCGAAAACGGTGTGTGTCACTTCGTGTGGGAGAACACTGTTCAAGATACGTTCCAGGCTACCCGATACTTCCATCTGCTGGTCGAGGATCGAGCCATTATCAAACGCAAATCGAGTTTCGCCGCTTGAACCACCTGGCGTGATGGTAACTGTTAACGGACACTTTTTGCCCCACTGAGGCATCTCACGACCGATCCATTCCATCGCCTTCTCTCGACGCCATCGTTCGGCATATTCGCCTACTTTCTGGGCTATCTGAGGAGTTGCAGCGCGAACGATAAAATTAGCTGTGACGTGTTCACTTGCTGATATGGAACTCAGTCCAGCAA
>CAYPJB010000277.1:0-6377 GCA_964410845.1 uncultured Bacteroidales bacterium
ACCCTCCACGCCGTTGAGTGCAGAAGGTGCAACAACAGTTCCTTGTGCCTGGGCGATGAGATTGGCAAGTAACACGAAGACCGTTGAAAGCATCCAACGCATGGGTAAGGTCCTTCCCCTGATGAAACAGAGCGGAGGCACCATAGCCATGGAATGAGTTGTTGTAAATCGGAGATTGGGGGAATTATCATCTGCTCTCATGCAAATCTGAATGCACGACAGGCAACTCGACACCTTCAAAAAAAAAATCTGGCCCGAAATCGGGCCAGATGAGTTAGGTCAACAACGGGACTCGTTGGATTACTTTCCCTTGGGCACGTTTTGTTTGCCCTTCATGATACTGCCTCCGCTCGAACCGGGGCCACCCGCTGGAGCTAGTGGCTGATCCTTTGCAGGATCAAATGCGACGGTGGCATTCTTGTCAAGCGTAATGGCATTCTTGCTGCAACCTGACAAGAAGAGTATCCCTGATCCCAGGCTTAACATGACAACCAGGGTAATCCCGGTACGTTTCATACAAGCAACCTCCAAAAAAGTCTTGAAAACTAGTCCAGAATGCTTGAAGTGTCGTTGTTCAAGCCATCTTTACGACCAGCCAATTGCATGAGCAACATGTAATCGATGGTCAGTGGGGTAGCTGTGGTGATGTTAGCAGTTGGAGGAGTGGTATTGCCGTAGCGGATGGTTCGGATAGAAGCATCGCCGAAAGCAAACTGAACGCCAGCAGCGTGATTAGCGCTGAAGCGCCACCATGCACCACCACGTAAGGCCTGGTTGGTAGCGGTCCAGCCGTTGGCTGTCGCATCTTCGTTAGGAACGTTGCCGCGTCCAAGACCTGCACCAACAGCGATCTGTACTGGTGAAATCCAAGGACATACGGAGTCAACAGCACCTACTCGATTACCACCGAGTGATTCACCGAGGAGGATAGTGTTGCTGGTGCCGTCCTGAACGGTCAGCTGGCCCAGGGTCAGCTTGGAGCGATTCGAGAAGCAACCTTCATACTTGGCGAAGATATCGCCACCAGCGGAAGTGCCAGTTGGAGTACCTGAACCACCGTTGCAGACGAAGTAGTTAGTACGACCGAGCTGGTCCCAGAAACCACCTACACCTGTTGGCCAGTAACCAGCCCAAGGCTCAGCAACCCACCAGTTGGGAGTGCTGACACCATCATAGAACCAAGTTGAAGCAATGATTACATAGCCAGTTGGAACTACATTACGCAGTTCGTCTGAAGGACATTCAAACATTTTCAACTTGGCTTGTGCAGCAGCCTGGTTCTGGAGAGCAGCGGCTGTTGGCAGAAGTGACCACCAACGCTCCAGTGAGCCGTTGACACCGTTGGAAATGGATTCGTTGAAGGTGAGCAACTTCTTGATGTTGTCAGCTTCAAGGTATGGCAGGAGCAGAGGCAGAGCCCCAACAACTGGACCATTGGTCACATTGGCTGACCAGGTATTGGTCAGAGGAGGATAGGACGTCAGGCTTCCTGGAGGAAGTCTGTTGTAATCATTGTGATAATTGTGGGCAGCGATAGCGATCTGCCGCAGATTACTGGCACAAAGCATCTTATTCGCTGCTTCGCGCACCTTCTGGATAGCTGGGAGCAAGAGTGCCATCAGCAGAGCGATGATAGCAATCACAACCAGCAGTTCGATCAGCGTAAACGCTGACCTTCGTGCAACACGATGAGTCATTTCTCATCCTCCTTACCGAAACGGTATACATTGAAGAAGACACCTTCTTCATTCATTCACCCTAGGTTAACAAAATGAATTATCGTTAACAATAGCTATTCCATCGCAATTCCATAAATTTTTTCCCGTTGATTCAATGTGAGAGTACGTTCATCTGCAAACGCCTGTCAACCATAGGAGGAGAATCATGCGTTTTATAGCGATTTTGCTGGTACTTCTTGTGCAACAAGAAAGTCTGCTGCGTGCGAGTGACATCTATGAGGCGAATAAAGCACTGGGAAGGGGTGTCAATATTGGCAATGCGCTGGAAGCGCCACGGAATCAAAATTGGGGAATTATCATTAAGGATGATTACTTTGTCATTATTAAACAGGCAGGCTTTGATCACGTCCGTCTGCCTGTGCGCTGGAACGATTATGCAGCGAAAACAGCACCATTTTCCATCGAACCAGGTTTCTTCAAGAAAATCGATCATCTGCTTGATCTAGCGGAGAAGGCTGGATTGCGAGTGGTGCTGAACATCCATCACTACGACGAATTAGACAAGGATCCAGCCGGGCACACTGAGCGTTTCGTAGCACTGTGGAAACAGATTGCCTCGCATTACAAGGATCGCCCAGCAACGCTTTACTTTGAGCTCAATAACGAGCCACACGACAAGCTGAAAGAAAATGAGTGGAACGCCATCCTGATCCAAGGGCTGGCTGCAGTACGTGAAAGTAACCCCACTCGTCCAGTGATCATAGGTCCACCGTACTACAACGGTATCTGGGCGCTGCCCAAGCTGAAACTGCCAGCAGATAAGAACATTATCGTTACCGTGCATTGCTATAACCCATTCGAGTTCACGCACCAGGGAGCGACCTGGACTGATCCGAAAGTGCGCAACATCAAAGACAAAACTTGGTCTGGATCAGACAAGGAGCTGGCTGCTATGAGGAAGGAACTCGATCAGGCAGCGAACTGGGGCAAGCAGAATAATCGTCCCATCTATCTCGGAGAGTTCGGTGCCTTCCAGAATGCACCCATGGCCAGCCGAGTGAAATGGACTGCAGCCATGGCACGCGAAGCGGAATCGCGAGGTTTCAGTTGGGCCTATTGGGAGTTCGCTGCAGGGTTTGGGATCTATGATCCCAAGAAGGAAGCGTGGCGGGAAGAATTGTTAAAAGCGCTACTTCCGAGGTAATCACTCTGTGCTGGCGATCGAAGTAGAAGGCAACTTCACCCCCATGGTTTCCAGCCTGGGGGTTAACACCTTCGGCAATCTGCAATCAATCACGATATTGTCGTCAACCGTTTCCTGGTGGTGTATTTCTGCATGTGCAGCCAGGTAAGCGAGCGCTTTTCCGTTGCTGCTGTGGATAGTCAGGTGTAGCTCTTCCAGATCCTCGGAGAGAATGCTGACTACCGCATCCGTCAGCTGATCAAGGCCGATTCTCTTCTTGGCACTAACTGTGACCAGGCGACTGGGGCGACGTTCCATTTCATGAGCGACTTTTTGTTCAGCTTCGGCTGCATCTGCCAGGCGATCAATTTTATTCAGCACAATGATGGTGGGTTTGTCCAGCACATCGAGTTCTTCAAGTACTGAATTCACTGCCTTGATGTGTTCAACAAGGAATGGATTGCTGGCATCAACCACATGCAGCAGCAGTCGAGCCTGACGGGCTTCTTCCAGGGTTGCTTTGAACGATGCTACCAGGTGGTGAGGCAAGTAACGAATGAACCCCACTGTATCGCTGAGCAAAACCTTGCCCCAGTCTTTGATCTTCCATTGCCTGGTGCGGGTTTCGAGCGTGGAGAAGAGCTTGTCTTCCACATATGCTCCACCATCTGTCAGGGCATTCATCAGCGAGCTTTTGCCAGCATTGGTGTAACCGACGAGCGAGACGGTATGTTCTTCATGCCTGCTGCGGACCTCGCGTTCCTTGCGGGCTTCGACATCGTGCAACTTCTTCTTGAGATCCTGAATACGATGAGTGACCAGTCGGCGATCTTCTTCCAGCTGGGTTTCACCAGGGCCTCGGAGCCCAATACCGCCCTTGTAACGAGACAGGTGCGTCCACATCTGTTTGAGGCGAGGCAGACTGTATTCCAGTTGGGCCAGTTCCACTTGTAAACGGGCGGCTGTCGTTCGTGCCCTGCTGGCAAAAATGTCCAGAATCAATTCTGATCGATCAATCACCTTGATTTTTGTTGCCGTTTCGAGATTGCGGGTTTGTGCCGGGGTCAATTCGTTATCGAAGATGATGACATCAGCATCGGTCATGTTGACGAGATTCACCAGTTCATCGACTTTGCCTTTGCCGATGTAAGTACCGTGCTGAATTTCCTGGCGGCGCTGGGTCAATTCACCAACGACAGTAGCGCCTGCCGAGGTTGCCAGGCCGCGTAATTCATCAAGGGGGTCGTCTGATATCCACGGGCGGCGAGGCAGTTCCACTCCGACGAGAACGGTTTTCTCTTGTTGGACTGTCTGTTGTTCTCGAATTTCTGGTCTGCTCAATGCCTTGCCTCGTAGTGAATGCTGTTATTATGGTAAACCGACAACGCCAACGACCTTTCCGTTCGGGGGACCCGCCAGATTAATGAAGCGGCGCAGCTTCCCCGACTTGGCATCATGCGGTATTTTAGGCACGATGTGAATGTCACAATTCAGCTTGACCTGGATGCCTTCAACACCAAGTACTTCGTCGATGGAGGATTTGATCTTATCGGTGGTGAGTGATGAGCCTGGTACGACCTCAACAAGAATCTTAAAGGTGTTGATGCCAGTCTGAGTCACTTGATATTCTGCTAGATCGAATAAGAGGAGGAAGGCATCCTTGAATATGAAATTGCTCATCTCCAGGGTTTCGTTGTTGAAATTCACAACCCAGAACTGATCGTTCGAACGGCCTGCAATGCTTTTGACTCGAGGCAGCGGGTTGCCACACGGACATGGTTCGCTGGTGATAGTGATCACATCGTCAATTTCATAACGGATGATCGGTTGTACGTGGTTTGTCAGATTGGTGAGCAGCACCTTCGCGCCGGGAGTGCCATCTGGAACCGGCTGATAGTTGGCATCGACGTTCTCGAGGATTGCCATGTCGTTATTGATGTGAGCGCCGTGGCCTTTCGGGCAACCGAGACTGAGCTGAGGGCATTCACCCATGGCGTAGTGATTGGCGACTGGCACACCGAGGTTATCTTCGATAAATTTTTGTGTCTCAGGCGGAAGAGGCTCGCTGATAGCGACAACCAGTTCCAACTGTCCGTTCTTATGAATTGATGTCTTGCCCTTTTGGGCTGCTCGTGCCAGTTGTTCCAGTACGTGAACGTAAGCAGTGATGTAGTTGGGCTGAAATTCATCGAGCTTGCGGACATTCTCTTCGAAGGGATCGGAGAGATTCAGCCGCAAAATGTCAGCCAATTTTTTGGAGGCTTTGGGCATGTAGCCAAAAGCGGCTCCGCTGGGAATGAAGCAGGGCTTGAAAAGAATCATGGCCCAGCGGGAACGGCGCTGGAAGAGTTTCTTGAAGAGAGTGCCCCAGGTCTTGGGCATCGAGTGTCCACGGGCCACTTGCATGGCAAATAGATGGAATGGCGCTTCCTTTGGCTGAACGACTACGGCTGCCTGTCCCTGGCTGCCTGACGTATGACTGACGACAAATTCATCGAGATAGTATTTGCCGATGTTGTGGAAATCGGTCATGAAGTCGATGATCGGTTGCTTCTTCAGTCGTTTGTCAGTGACGAAGTCTTCAAACCGATTCATCATGTCTGTCTTTTTCAGAATCGGCAGATCCTGCAGCTTGCACGTATCAAGATTGATACCTTGAAATCGTTCACGATAGTAGGCTGAATGTGAGTTCGCATGATGGAGCAATTGACGAAGTTTTTGATCTTGAATCTGGAGTATCGCCGCAGGCGATTTCTTCATAACTGCGTTGTAATAGCGGGTGTAGTAGATGAATCGTATCAGTTCAAGCATGATGGAATGGGCTATGAGGAACGTGGCAGGAAAGGGTAATACCTGGATGCGTGACTAGCATTAACGCAGATGATGGATCAAATGTGGCACTCTCGTATGTAGCTTATTCTATCGCCAATTGTGCAGAAAAGTCAGCGAATGACCAGCGCTGGCGCGCCGTAGCTGAGAAAATGGGAGGCCTGCAAAAGGTCATCCATCGAAGAAAGATGTAAACGAGCTGTTTACCAGGAAAAATTTCGTGCTAGTATCTCGGTTAACTACTCTCTTGTCGTTAGCCTGGATGGTACACATGGTCGGTTCTCAAGTCTTGCGCCTTCGCTCAGCAACGTACCTCGTCGTAGCGATAATCTTCACCTTCTTCTTTACTTCCAACATCGTTGCACAAGCGCCTTCGGAGCCTGCAGTTGCAGCACCAGCTCCAGTAGCGGTTGTCAAAACTGCTGAGAACAGCTCAGCCATGATCGACTTCTTATTCAAAAGCGTTACCGGCTATGTGCTGATTGGCTGTTATCTCTTTTTTGTGGGGTTGATGGTCTGGCTGATCATCGATTTGCGTGCAGCCAACTTCATGCCTGCCGACTTTATCGAGAGGCTTGACGGCATGCTCACGAACAAGCAGCTCAAGGAGGGTTTCGAGCTGGCTCGAACGGAACCATCGCCCTTTGGTAAAGTGATGACTGCTGGTATGGCACGATTGTCATCAG
>CAYPJB010000278.1:0-6311 GCA_964410845.1 uncultured Bacteroidales bacterium
CCCGATGCGGTCGCAGCAAAGGAGAGAGAAACATGTTCAGTGCTTGCCTTTGTGTTTGCCTGATGAGTTTGGCATCAGACAGCAATACCATCTATCAACTGGAGATCACAGCATATCATCAGAAAACTGGCGTAAAACGAGTGCTGTGCAATCCAACGCTTGCCATGCTCGGTGGCAGAACATCTCGTTTCGTCGTTGGTGGTGAAGAACCTATCCCGAATACTTCCCCTCAGCAGTTTGTGCCGTTGGGGACCATCGTAAGCTGCAAGCCTTTCGGCAAGCAAGGAAACGAATGCCAAGTGGAAATGACTTTCTCGCATACATCCATTCAACCTTCGCCTGATGGAAGCCTGGTCACGAGCCAGAAGTCGGTTGTGCATCTTGGCAAATGGAAACTCAACGAAACCAAGACTCTCTCGCTCGGTGATGTCGGCGACATGAAAGACGTGAAAGTCGACCTTCGACTGACGATTGTTGATCCCGCGACGCTGAAGTAATTCAAGCGTCAGACGCCGAGATTAGCCGGTGGTTGAAGACCATCGTTGGGGTGAAGGAACCATAGACAAATCCAGTAGGGATCGCAGTACACTGACAAGGAGATGATGATGTTAGCCGTACTCTTGGGCATACTCCTGATCAAACCAGCTACGTTAGCAATGTCTCAAGCGCAGTTTGAAATCACAATTTGTAGAGGCACCCCGGGCGGTTCTCGAGAGAAGGGCGAATTGGAAGTTCTCTCTAGACCCCAGATTGTCACCAGGCATAATCAGCAGGCACTAATCAGTATTGGCCAGCAAGTGCCAATTACTACCGATATCAGCAAACAAGGCGACAAGGAAATACACACGATCACACGCACACAAGTTGGCATGATTCTCAAACTGACTCCAAAGGTGCAGGATGATGGAAGCATCTTTGTGAAAGGGGAATTCAGTTTTTCTGAAGCAATATCACCCACTTCTACCTCGGGTCGAACACTGACATTCCATCAAGTGCTTCAACCAGGCCAAGATCACTTGATCCCCTTCTACAACCCCAATGACTATATGGAAGAATATACCGATGGGCTTAGCTTCTTCGGTACCAAGAAACGAACCAAGCCATTCCATGGCAACGAAATGTGGATGACAATCAAGGTGGCTTCTCCTCAGGTTAACACCAAAGCTATCCACGCGATTCCGGCAACTCCGGAACCTCTCTTGGGTGCGACCAAATAATCTGGCATCCATTCGGGATTCAATCAAATAGCTCGAATGAACTCCCCTTGACGAACACTTCGAACCTTGGCATGACGCGGAACGCTAGGCCGACTCGGTAAGGATGCAACATGGCAATGAACAAAGGATTACGCATACTCTTCGCCGACGATGAACCGTCGTTGCGGGAGTTCATGCGCACCGAACTGCCCGGGCTAGGGCATGAGGTGACGGTCTGTGCAGACGGGATGGCTGCCATCAAAGCTCTCGAGAAAGGGCCGTTCGATGTTGCCTTGCTCGATATCAAGATGCCTAACAAGACAGGCATCGATGTCCTCGAACAGATCAAGCACATCAGTCCCTCTACCGAAGTGGTGCTGCTGACAGGCTACGCCAGTGTCGATACTGCAGTGCAGGCAGTCCGTCTCGGGGCGTTCGACTATCTCACCAAGCCCTGTCGGCTGGCTGACCTCGAAGGTCTGCTCCGGCGGATTGCCGAGAAGCGTGATCTGGTCAACAAGACCATCGCCCTCGAACGACGAGTGAAGGCTGCAGAAGGGCCCAGTATCCTGATTGGCGATTCACCAGCAATGCAAGCTGTGCATCGTCTCATCAGCCGCATTGCCCCGACCGATAGCACGGTGATGATCCTCGGCGAAACGGGCACCGGCAAGGAACTGGTCGCTCGCACCATCGTGCAGCAGAGCCTGCGGGCGGATAAGCCCTTCATTCCAGTGAACTGCGGTGCCTTATCAGAACAGTTGGCGGAGAGTGAACTCTTTGGTCACCGCAAAGGCGCCTTCACCGGTGCGGATCGCGAACACAAAGGCCTGTTCGAAGTGGCCAACGGTGGCACGCTGTTCCTCGATGAACTGGGCGAACTGAACAAGAACATCCAGGTCAAGCTGCTTCGCTTCCTTGAAGCCCGCGAGATTCGTCGGGTAGGTGAGACGGAGCCGTTCAAGAGTGATGTCCGCATCATCTGTGCGACTAACCGCGACCTGCGTGAGATGGTGAAGGCGGATACCTTCCGTGAAGATCTTTTCTTCCGGGTGAATACCTTTGAAGTCAAGCTGCCTTCCCTGCGGGAACGTCGCACCGATATTCCAGAACTTGCTCGGCACCTGCTGGCCCGTGCAGCCCGACGGGATATCACTTATGCCAAGCAGGTGCTCACACCCGAAGCCATCGATGCATTACTCGAGCACGAGTGGCCCGGCAATGTGCGTGAGCTCGCCAATGCGATGGAGCATGCCTACATCATCGCCGGTGGTGGACCGATTCTTGCCGAGCATCTGCCTTACTATGTGAAGGCAACCAGTGGTGCGACGACGGTACCTATCAGTTCAGCACGTCCTACGCTGGCTGCAGCGACTGCACCTGCTGCCGTCGGGCTGGATGGACGATCACTCAAGGATGTCGAAATGGAACACATCATGAGCGTACTGAACAAGCATCAGGGGAACAAGCCCGCTGCTGCGGCGGAACTGGGCATCAGCCTGAAGACGCTCTACAACCGGCTGAACGCCTGGCAGGACGAAAAACGGGTGGCAGGGTAGGTATCTACCTTGACGCATCATGAGAACAGGGTATAGCTCACGGAACTTTGCTGGGGAGATCGTCAATGATTGCACATACCATCAAGACACTGGCCTTGGGGCTGCTCACCTGTCAACTGGCTGTCGCCCAGCCTCCGAAAGCCCAGGCGCCTCGCAATCTTCCAGAGACACCTGCCGCTTCGCTTCCCAGCGACAAAGTCGTGGAAAAGGTCGAAGTAAAAACCACTCCAGCACTCATCAAGGTGAAGGTGCCTGAAGGGGCTACCATCTGGTTTGAAAATCAGAAGATGAGCCAGTCCGGAGCACTTCGCGTGTTCCAGTCGCCCGGCCTCGAATTGAAGAAGACCTATTACTACAAGGTCAAAGTCTCCTGGCCAACCGGTGCAGGCACGCTGACCAAGGACTTCGTCTCTGAACAGGAAGTGGCAGTGAAAGCCGGCGAAACCACCAGCATCGATTTCACTCCACTGGTGGCACACACCAAGGAAGTAAAGCCCAGCAGCACCCGCGACCTTATCCGCCAGGCTGCCCATGCGACGCCGGCACCGAAGCGAGGGGATGGGAAGTAAGTAGTCATCACGCTCCGCCGTGATGACAGCGTTGGTGAGCGTACACAACATCATGCCATAGCAAGGATATACCTCGCTATGGCATGATGTTTTTCTTAGTGAAGGATGGTGACGTGCCCATGTCGCGAGGCGTTCCCTCGCTAGCGCGTCGGGCTGGTATCATTCATAAGAGTGATATTTCTTCGGTCCAGTCATCACGGCGGAGCGTGATGACTACTATCGGGCTTTGCTTTTCTTCGCTGGCAGCAGAGTGTCGATGTTAATGCACTTCTCCCGTTCTTTCGGGAACTTGCGGAACCAGGCGGCGATGAGCCAAACGTGATCGATGGATTCGAGGGGGATGCCGACACGGGGTGGGGCGTGGTAGATGCTGTGCAACGTAGCCAGCAGTTGCTGTTCACTTGGTAGATCGCTCGGCGCTGGGATCGTCTGCCGGAACTGGCCTTCGTGGAGCAGGAACCAGAGTTGCTGGCCGGTTCGATGTGGAACCTCCACCGGGTAGATGAAGCTGAGTTCCTCACGGGTTTTCTTCAGTCGCTTGAGGTTGTTCTGCAGCCATTCCAGTTGTTGCATGCGATCTCGTAACATGGTGGCCCGTTCATACTCCATACCGCTGGCTGCTTCCATCATCTGTTGACGAAGTTCTTCCAGTGTGTGCTCATCCTGGCAGAGCAGGAACTGGCGGGCTTCCTGGATACGCCTGCGATATTGAGCCGAGGTACACAGCCTGGCACAAGGGCCTAGACAAGTACCCATGTCGTAACGAATGCAGCCTGGCACCATCTCATCGTTGATCAGTGATGCCTGCTCGGCGAACTGCATGGTTTGCTGCTTCGGGCAATCGCGCAAGCGAAAGACATCGTTCAGATGACGTACCGCTTCATGAATCTCAGGGCGGGCGATGAGCGGGCCGAACCAGTCACCAGTCTTGGGTGGTTCCTTGCTGACATAGGCATACGGTGCAGGGGAGCGTCCCAGGCAGACATACGCTCTTCGCCTGAGCAGTGGTTGGCCCATGACATTGAACCGGGGCCGATGCTGGCGAATGAGTTCGAGTTCACGCAGGAGAGCGGAGAACTCATGCGGGGCATATTCCCAGATGATGCTCTGGGTTCGCCTGAGCAGTCGCTGGGCTTTCCGTCTCTCGGCTGATTTATTGCGGAAGTAGTTCAGCAGCCTGGTACGCAAACGCTTCGCTTTACCAACATAGAGAACATTGCCCTGACCATCGAGCATGGCATATATGCCGGGCTGCTGGGGAGTATGGGCTTTGATGCCTCGCTTGAGGGCAGGGCGGCCATCGCCGGTGACCATGCCACCCCATGGCTGGCCTTCCACCGGGATATCGTACCGGTTCGGCCCTAACCCTGTAAACGGTTCTGAACTGAAAAGAGACATCGGCATCCTGCCTGCGATTGCTAACCTGCGCGGCCCACGAAGAGATCATTCATAGTTCGCAAGTGCTTGGGTATCGCCTGCATCGGGTCAGCCGCTGCTTCGTATTCCAGGGCCACGTAGCCCCGGTACCTGGCATCCTTGAGGATGTTGACGAATTTGCTGAGGTCAGCTTCCTGCTTCTTCTGGCCAGCGTACTGCACTTCGGTCTTGAACTGGACATTGACCGCATACGGGGCAAGTCTGGCGAAGTCGCCATAGGGATCAGCGGTGCGGAAGTTGCCACTATCAAGATTGACGCCGAACCAGTCATGTTTGACATCCTTGACGATGGTGAGGAGCTGCTCAGCCGTGGTGACGATGCCGCCATGGTTTTCAAGAGCCATGTAGATGCCGAACTGGTTGGCATGTTCGCAGAGTTCGAGGATGGCTTCGATGCAGCGTTTCCGGGTGACTTCCTCCGCTTCGCCTTTGACAGCGTTACCAGCGAAGATGCGGATAGCCTTGGCACCGAGGACAGCGTAACGTTCGGTCCACTCCTTGGTCTTCCTGATCTCGTCTTTGAGCTTGGCGGGATCCGCTTCAGTGAACTTGTTGCCTACCGCACCGCCGCTGACATCGAGGCCCAGCCTAGTGCAGCGGCCTTTGAGTTTAATGAGCGCAGCAGTGGAAGTATCCTTGAAGTAGTAACTGGTGAGTTCGACAGCGGGCAAGCCCATGTCGGCACAGAGATCAACGAAGTTATCCAAAGTCATGTTGGGCTTCTTCTTGCCGGTGAGATAATCACGGTAGCTGTAGGCAGCGATGCTGAGCTTGAGCTGAGCCGGGCCTGTGCGGACAATTGGATCGATGGCATGACTCGAGCCAGCAACAAGGCTCGAGGCCAAAGTGGTACCAAGTACAGTGTGAAGGAAATGGCGTCGGTGCATGGCAATCTTTCCGTGATGCAGGTTAGCCACCTGTCAATGACCGGTGGGGGACTAGCGAAATACAAAACCATATAAGGTTTCAGTGCGCTTCATTCTTTGCCAGGGCCTCCACCGGCAACTCGCCGGTGGCAATTAAGCAAACTTACTTAGCATATCCTCTTCGCACCAGCCAGTCGTTGAGACGATCGGACCAGGTGCTCAGAGATTTGTCTTTGACCTTTTCTGCAGGTGCCAGACCAACACCATGTTGGCCTTTTTCGTAGATGTGCAGTTCGGCGGGCACACCGTGTTTTTTGAGGGCGGCATAGAAGAGGACGCTGTTCATGGGAACAACGGCTTTGTCTTCATCGGTGTGGAACAGGAATGTTGGTGGAGTTTCCCTGGTCACCGCTTGATCATTACAAAAGGCTTCTACCAGGGCTTCGTCAGCGTTCTTGCCCAGAAGATTGTTCCGTGAGCCACCGTGAGTAACAGGAGCTTTCATGCTGATAACCGGGTAGCAGAGGATGGCGAAGTCGGGCCGACACGAGACTCTGTCGATGGCATCTTCTGCTTCTTTCTTGCCTGCATCGAAATGAGTGGCAGCGCTGCTGGCAAGGTGGCCACCAGCGGAGAAACCCCAGATGCCGATCTTGTTCGGGTCAATCCCATATTGTGAAGCAC
>CAYPJB010000279.1:0-6299 GCA_964410845.1 uncultured Bacteroidales bacterium
GTTTTCCTACCAGAACAGCTTCAGTTGCATGCCCATCGACCTTCCATTCAGGCCAGCCAGTCAAACGGAACGCCCCACAGTTGCGGGCACTCAGACTGCCGTCGTCGTGGGCCCTCCCGGCGAAGAAATCTTTACGGATAAGTACGGCCGGGTGAAGGTGCAGTTCCATTGGGATCGTGCTGGCAAGAATAATGCTGACAGTTCCTGCTGGATTCGGGTCGCCAGCATCTGGGCAGGGCGCCAGTGGGGTGCCATTCATATTCCCCGCATCGGCCAGGAAGTGGTTGTTGACTTCATCGAAGGCGATCCCGATCAGCCTATCATCGTCGGCAGCGTTTACAACGCCGACATGATGCCCCCGTGGGCGTTACCGGCGAACAAGACCCAAAGCGGTATTCAAACCCGCAGCTCACTGGGCGGCACGAACGACAATCACAATCAAATCCGATTCGAAGATAAAAAGGGTTCCGAACAGCTCCACATCCATGCGGAAAAGAACCAGGATATCGAAGTCGAGAACGACGAGACCCACTGGGTAGGTCACGATCGTGCGAAGACCATCGACCACGATGAAACCGTGCATGTGAAGCACGACCGCACCGAAACGGTGGACAACAACGAAACCATCACCATCGGCGTGGATCGCACGGAAACAGTCAAGAACAACGAGAGCATCTCGATCCTCAAGAACCAGACGATCAGCATTGGGGTGAACCGCACCGAGACGGTCGGGTCGAACGAGACGATTACCGTCGGTGCCAACCGGACGGAAGTAGTTGGCGCTGCGGAAGTCATTACCATTGGTGCTGCTCAGGCCATTACCGTAGCAGCCGCCCGCGCCGTTACCGTGGGTGGTGCTCAAGCAATCACCATTGGTGACGCCCAGGTGACCACGGTTGGTAAGGACGATGCGTCGATCATCGGCGGCAATCGCTCAGAATCTGTGGGCAAGGATCAGTCGTCCGAGGTGGGCGGGAATCGTGTTGCCAAGATCGCGAAAGATGACTCTCATGAAATCGGCAAGAACCTGACCATGGTCGCAGCAGATTCGATCACCTTCAAGACCGGCGATGCCAGCATCGTGATGAAGAAGGACGGCACCATCACGATCAAGGGCAAGGACATCACCGTGGATGGTTCTGGCAAGATTGATGTGAAAGCATCCAAAAACATCACGATGAAGGGCCAGAAGATTCTTCAGAACTAGTCAACCAACGAATCAATCCCATGCATGCACCATCAACATCATCTGGCCATCATGTGGCGGAACTGGTCCTGGAACCGGATCAACGTCCGGTCGAGTTCGTGCCTCAGCGATCACGTCCGGAAGGCATGACACTCGGTCGCGTGGTTGGGTTTAACGAAACAGGCTTTCCCCTGGTCACCTGGAACAACTTGCGCGATGATTCGCCACAGGTTTCACAATCGGTGGTTCCGGTGGGGATTAACGATATTGGTCGTGACGTGGTACTGGCCTTCGTTACGGTCGAACAAGTGATGCAACCCATGATCATGGGGCTCGTTCAGAAACCTGCACCACTGCCTGCCACGTCAACGGCTCCTGCTCAAGGCCTGGATGTCACGACGGATGGCAAGCGGATGATCCTTGCCGCCCAGGAAGAGATCACTCTTCGCTGCGGCAAATCGAGCATTACCATCACCAAGGCGGGAAAAGTCCTCATCGAAGGTGACTATCTCCTCAGCCGTTCCCGGGGCGTGAACCGCATCAAAGGCGGTTCGGTACAGATCAACTAAGCCATGAACCTGACTAATGCCACCAAGATGGTTGCTGGTTACACGTTGTTCACCGATAAACACGGACGTGAACATCTGGTCGTTGTAACTAAGGGAACATTTGGCATTCCACTTCGTACAAACGATGTACCGGTTTTATTAGAGAAACAACTTCCACTGATAAGCTGCGATGAGTTCACTGGTGAACCAGGAATATCTGCGCCATTGTATGAAATCGATTACTCCGGTCGGAAGCCACGATGCGACGTGCTACTTCATGGGAAAGCCTATGCCCCTGGTGGCAAGGCGACTGAGCGAGTGACAGTTGGACTCAAAGTTGGCAGCGTCAATAAATCGTTCGACGTAGTTGGCAATCGTCTATGGAAAGTGGGAACGCTCTATAAAGGCCCCAGCGCTATTCAGCCTTTTGTTACTCAATCCATTTCATACGATGTCGCCTTTGGTGGCGTTGACCGCACCAGTCAAGACCCTGCTCAACATCGCTGGTACCTGCTCAATCACGCAGGGAGGGGATACTTCACTACGTCTGATCCCAAGGCATTGGATGGCAAACCACTGCCTAACACCGAAGAAACTGGACGCCCGATCACCTCGACAACTGGCAATTACAAGCCCATGGCATTTGGACCTGTAGGGAGGTCCTGGCAACCTCGAATCAAATGGGCTGGAACCTACGACCAGAAATGGCTGGATCAACGCTGCCCTTTTCTGCCTGAGGATTTTGATGAACGCTATTTCCAATCTGCCCCGGAGGACCAGCAAACCGATTATTTGCAGGGCGGCGAGGAAGTGGTGCTTTCCAATTTGACACCAGCCGGACTTACCAGGTTCTTCCTACCTGGCAATTTGCAGCTTCCGGTTTCGTTTCGCCACCGCAACGAAGCAGTGGAGGACGTTCCATCGGTTGCTTCCACTCTCTTGGTTGAACCGGAAGCGAACAGATTTCAACTGATCTGGCATGCCTCTACTCCCATACAGCGTACCATTCGAGAAGTTACATCGATCGTCGTGGGCATGACGAGCCAGGAATGGGAGGAAGCACATCAGCGCAAACTTCGTCAGATCGGAAAGAAACGTCTGAGCTCCTTCGCTGAACTGAATCCCATCAAATCGGGGAGCCCATCGTAGCAATGTACATTACTTCATCAGGAATGGTATGTTCGATCGGACTCACTGCTGAGGCATCATGTGCTGCCCAGCGTGCAGGCATTTCAGGCTTCACTGAACTTGATGTCACTTATAACACTGAGCCGATCATGGGGGCGGTCGTCCCCAATCTGGATACCTGTCATCGACCGGGAAGACGTCTGGTTGAATTATTAAAGCAACCTCTGCAGGAAGTGTTGCAGCAGCAGCCATCGGTGAGGTGGGAGAGTGTTCCATTACTGGCAGGTTTTGCCGAGCCTGAACGACCATGCCGCATTGCAGCGTTGGCTCCAGACATTGTTCAACTCGCACTGAAGGAACTGAAAGTCAAATTTCACCCAACACTTTCCCGCGTGTTCACGACGGGTCACACAGCATGCTTCGAAGGACTTCGCGAGGCACGTGAACTATTCAAGCAAGGGGTTACCAGATGCCTGGTAACTGGAGTGGATTCACTGGTCAATACTCCATCGCTTTTGTGGCTCGATCGTAGCTTTCGACTCAAAACCCCGGCAAACCATGATGGAGTCATTCCTGGCGAAGCTGCAGGAGTTGTCATGCTAGAAGCAAATCCTGTCGCGGATACCAGTGCTGAAGTGGCTGGATTGGGATTTGCCCGGGAAAAGGCAGGAATCCTGTCCGATCAGCCATTGCTAGGACTTGGGTTAACGGAAGCAACCAGAAACGCGCTTTCCGAAGCCAGGCTGGGGTTAGCTGAAATCGATGGACGACTCTCGGATGTAACAGGGGAGACCTATGGCTTTAAGGAACTCCCGTTAGTCGAGTCCCGCTTGATGCGTGTCGTCAGGAAACAGGAACAACCATTATGGCACTGGGCCGATTCAATTGGCGACACAGGAGCAGCAGCAGGAGTGGCTCAACTTATCCTTGCCCAGCAGTCATTGAAAAAAAACTATTCGCCAGGTGATAACTGGATTTGCTGGACGAGCGCGATGGGTGGCAATCGAGCATGTGCCATTGTTCGAAGGCGTTCACCACCTCGCACATGAAAGCAACACCCAACAATACAAGAACTCTTCTATCAAAACTGAAAGCATTGTGGAAAGGAGACAATCATGGGATGCGACGTGTTTGCCAATGGAGACGAAATCGCCTGTAAAGCAGGTGATGGTAAAGTAATTGCTGCTTTCCCCGATGTTTGCCTGAGCCCTCCATCACCACCAGCTGGCCCCATTCCAGTGCCCTATCCTAATACTTCCTTTTCCAAAGACATGCAGAACGGCAGCAAGACTGTGTTGATCAAAGGCAAGGAAGTGATGCTGAAGAACCAATCGTTCTACAAAACCTCTCCATTAGGTGATGAAGCTGCCACCAATGGGCAGGGCGCTGGCGTGATAACCCATGTCATCACTGGCAAAACCTTTTTTGTCATGTGGTCGATGGATGTGAAGTTTGAAGGTCAAAATGTAGACAGACACACAGACATCACCACTTCAAACCATGGCAGCAATCCTCCTAATAATGGCGTGCCAATGGTGAATGCCAGCAGCATGGCCACCAGCGTTATTGTTCTCAAGTGCGATTCCACGTGGACCCCTTGTCAGAAGAAACAGATGAAAGCCAAAGCTGCCAAGATGGATGCCATTGCCAAGAAAAAAGGGGGGCTGCAAACACGAAGCACCAGTGCCCTGGCATCCAAGAAAGCCAGCTGGCAAGCCAAGTTCCATCGCGATTGGAACAAGCCTAATCCCACGGGTTGGCCAGCATTCTCTGATCCTTCCAAACAAGGAAGCCATTTTTACGATGACTGTGCAAAAACGGCTGACCCCAAAGCTGCCAAAATGCAGGCCGATCACGTTCAGGAAGCACAGACATTTGGTCACGTGGCTGGGCCATTCCTGTGGCTTGATGCTGCAGTGAATACCTCCTCAGGTCGCCAGATCAAAGAAGCGCGAAATCAAGGCGTCTCCAATCCCAGTGGATTTCAGACCGATGGCAGCTGTGACTAATTCGAGGAGACCTTATGAGTAGCCCACTGAAAGATCGCATACAACAGGCTGTCGAAGCAGGACGAATAGCTCGTTCAGCCTACTATCGAGCCATTGATCTGGATGACGAACAGGCCTTCGGTAAACCAGCAACCGAAGATGAATTGCTTGCTCTCGAAGCAAAACTTCAAAAGCCACTCCCTCCTTCATATCGCAGTTTCCTCACGATGTATGGATCCTGGCGAATGGCTAGTGGAGCCGTTGATCTTCTCTCCGTTCCAGAAATGCTGGACGGACCACGGGCGAACGATATTCGAGAATGGCAAACTGCCGCCGAAGCCGATGGTGACTCGCTGGCTGCTCATAGTCTGGTGATCGGTTATGGCGAAGTGACAGCCATTCGATTGCTGCTTGATCCCGAAACCATCAACGAAGAAGGCGAGTGGGCTCTGGTTGGATACGAACATGGTGTGGATTGGTCGTATCCCAGTTTTCTTGCGTGGCTGGACGCTTCACTTAATGATTTCAATCAACTCATAAAAGAAGCCAACGGCACAGAGGAAGAACTGGAAGAGTTGAAATGACTCCACCTGTTATTGCTGATGTAATCCTTCAACACGTGTCCGAAGCTGCCTTCCTGTGGCAACTGTATGATGCTTCTGTCTGCGCTCCTCACTACAACCTCAAGGATCTCAGTAAACTCGACAACCGAATCGAAGCCCATATCGATGGGCTGCGGATTGCAAGTGATGCAGGCTGGGGACTGGTGGCCAAGCAATTGGAAGACAATACCGGGCCCGGCGAAGCATATGTAGCTGCGCTGCTTGCCTATGAATCAGGAAAACCAGAACGAATCGATAGCGTGTTAGAAAAGGTGGCACCCGTCTATGTACTGCATCGATCTGTAGCAGCTGCACTGAGATGGTTGCCTCCCACGCAAGCATCCAGGTATCTGTCTGCGTTGTTGAATGGTGCCACGCCGGGCCTCAGGCGTCTCGGCCTCGAGGCAGCCGTAGCTCTGAACGCCAACCCCGGGCTGGCACTTGAGAAAGGGCTGCACGATCTTGATCTTTCATTACGCGCTCGTGCACTACGGGTCGTGGGTGAGATGGGCTACACCGTCTGGGCCAATAACCTGCGTAAAGAACTCAGGCACCCGGATCTCGCATGCCGGTTCTCGGCAGCATGGTCGCTTGCTCGACTGAACGGCGACCCTGCTGCCATCGCGGAACTCCAGACCATCACCCTGGCGGAATCGACCTATCGCATTCCTGCACTGAACATGCTCATTCGTCGGCTTGATCCGGGAGCAGCACGCAAGCTCATCACGATGCTCTGCAAGATACCCGGTGCCGAACGCCTGGTACTCTTTGCCATGGGTGCCTGGGGGGATCCTGTTGATGTGCCTTATCTTTTAGAGAAGATGAAACAAACACCTTACGCCCGAAT
>CAYPJB010000280.1:0-1626 GCA_964410845.1 uncultured Bacteroidales bacterium
TGAAGGAAAGCATCTTTCATTCCTCTCTTAACTTTCCTGCTAATTCCATTGCTCAGCTCCTCTGCCAATGTGGCCTTAATCGTCAGTTGTAGCTTGAAGTTTGGTTGATTTGAGTCGGTACCATCGCTAACACCAATCAGTCGACGATGTTTATATTCCATTACCTGATACAGCTGTAACGTCTCGATTGTATTGCGATTCATTCGATCCACGTCATCAATGTAAAGGCATTGCAACTGAGGTGAGCCTTCCAGCATCAGCGTCTTTACCTGCTGATAGCTTCGCCTGTTCACAGCAATTCTGCCAGTCTCGGCTGCGTCAGCAAAAATAAATGCCGAAGGAATGAAATACCCCTCGCTCTTCGCGTGAATCAAGACGTTATACAGCTGTTGATCGAGGGAACGCGGGTTTGACCCCGGATCGGAAAACCGAAGATATGCTGCAGCTAACGGCATATCAAGATCACTGAATGAATAGGGAATTGCAGCTTCCCCCAAAAAGAACAACCGAAATTGCTCAGCCAACAAGTTGACATTGTCTTCGGTTAATGTGGGCACTATTCCAAGCGTCACTAAATCAGGCCAAAGCTTGGCTTGGGTCTTTAAATAAGTCCTTGCAAGATCCTTTCTGCCCGCTTCATCTGGCATCCCCTTATCGGCTCGCCTTTTTCTCCCTACCTTAGGAGCATCAAAAGCTCCGCTGACGTATAACTGCGATGCAAGATCGCACCATACCGATGATTGAATCGGTTGCTGTTGATGATTGTTGGTTTGCACTTGCGTGCCTCCTGTGAAAAGGAGGCGTGAAGGCTGATTGACACACTGTGTCAATCAGCACGAGACTGCTTGAAAACACGTGAGATTTGTTGAGCACGGATGAGACATGCAGGCAGATGCCAGATTCGTACAAACACCTTAAAATATAGCTATAAATGCCTCGAATTGCTTCGAGTAGTCTATGATTGTAGTCATCACGCTCCGTCGTGATGACCGCGATGGAGAGAAGTATCTCTTCCCGATACCGCCCGACGCGATAACGAGGGAGCGTCTCGCGACATGGGTAAGACAATCGCGATCGCCAGGTAGAAATATCTCACCATCGCGCGGTCTTCCCTTGTTAGCGCGACGGGCTGGTATGGAACAGGCACGCCCTCGCTGTCATCACAGCGGAGCGTGATGACTACTACGCTAGCGCATCGGCTCGTTTGGCTAGTAGAGTCTGGAACACTTCAAGCGGGATGTTGCTGAAGTTGATGCGGGGATCATTGATGACCCCCGTACCGGGTGGAACACGACGAACGAGATCGATGATGCCACCATCGACCGGCCCCAGACCCCCGACGTCGATCACCCGATCACCAATACGCAGGCCGGGCCGTACATCGTTGCAGGTGTCGATCAGGATGGTGTCGAATCCGGTGCCACCATACATGGCATCGCGGCCTGCTGCACCGTAGATGGTGTCGTTGCCTGCTTCGCCGAAGAGGCTGTCGTCCCCTTCATTGCCGATGAGGATGTCGTTACCCAGGCCGCCGAAGAGGTAGTCATTCCCCAGGCGACCTTCGAAACGATTGTTCTCGCCAGCACCGAAGACCGCATCGGCGAGAGCACTACCTACGACGTTCTC
>CAYPJB010000280.1:1726-6241 GCA_964410845.1 uncultured Bacteroidales bacterium
CGCTGCCTGCTTCCGATTTGAAGAGTTCCATCCCGCCGTAGGTGATGGCGGGGATAGCCACCACGCCACCGGTGCGGGTGAATGTGGCAGTAGCGATGGTGTAGGTGTAGCCAATGGTTTGTCCCTGATCGAAGAAGCATACCTGGTCAGCAGCGCCGCCATTGCCCTGCACATTAAGCCGGCCGAGCAGGCCATCCAGGGTATTGGTCAGCGAACCCAGGTTGAAGCGATCATTTGCCGTGCCACCCTGAATGGTGGTGAGGTTGCCTGGCAGATTAGCTGGGTTCGCCAGGGTGCTGCGGACGTTGAACGTATCGCCCAGGTTGCTGCCGAACAGGTTGAGCGCCAGGCTGTTGCCTGCGCCAGTGGTGGCAGAGTAGTTGATGACCCCGGGGGCAAACCCGGTGATGCTGGCATTGGTCAATTCCACAGCACCATTGGCCACACCAGCCGTCTGATCGCCGAAGTTGATGGTCGTCGCCCCGCTGCCCATGTTCAGGTTCAGCATGGCAGCGATGCCATCGAGGTTGCCCACACCCAACCCCGTGACCGTGGCCACAGAACCAATGTTAGCCACTTCGCCATCAGCACCACCATTAATGGTGGTCACTCCAGCAATGGCCTGTACGGCAAAACGATCTGCACCGTTATCACCGGTGATGAGGGCGCCACCGGTGCCGATCGCATTGATCTGGAAATCATCGTTGCCATCACCACCACACAGGATGATCGAGCCGGTGCCGGTAGCATTGACTGTGAAGACATCGTTGCCCTGTACACCTGCGATGGTGGTATTGACCGCGCCAATGCTGTTCACGTTGAAGATATCATTCGCGGTGCCACCAATGAGGTTCTGCACTCCGGTGTACCCCGCGGGCAGAATGCCAGTGACTGTACCCGTGCCGCCACCAGTGACGGTGTAAGTTCGACCGAGGTTGTCGCCAAACAGGCTGTTATTGCCCGTGCCGCCGGCCACTGTTCCAGTCAGCGAGCCGGGGATGGTAAAGAAGAAGATGTCATCCCCACTGCCTGCCACCAGGTTCTGCACGTTGGTAAACCGTGTGGGCGGGGCAGGGGGTGTCACGATGCTCTTCGGGAGAGGCAACAATCCTGCCGGTGCAATACTGCCCACGAAGAGCACATCAATCGCACCACTGTTCACGCCGGTGATGCTGTAGGTGTGGCCAGCGTTGTTGCCGGTGATGGTGTTGATGCCTGCACCACCATCAATGTTGCAGGTGAGCTGTCCAGCAGCACCGAAGGTGAAGTCATCGGTCTGGGAGCCACCAAAGAGGTTGCCAAAATTGACGAAGGGAAGGGCGTTGACGGTACCTGCATCGAGGCCTGTGATCTGCCAGTCGGTGTTGACGTTGGCACCGATCAGGTCACTGCAGATGCCGGGAGCGCTGTAGCCACAGAAGCTGTTGATGTTCGCCCAGTTGCCCCCAATGGCAGTGGCGGTGTTGTTCTGCAGATTGATCGTGACAGCAGAACCGTAGGCCGAGTAGTCGAGCTTGTTCACCCCGCCTGCCACGCCATTGACATTGCCCGAAACGCTGCTGCCGGGCAGGAAGAAGAAGGTGTCATCGGCGGTGCCACCGACGAGGTTCTCAAAACTGGTGTAGAAGATGATGCCCTGGTAGCTGCCACCCACGCCCCGCAGGCTGCCGATGTCAGGCCCGGTCAGGTTGAAGAACTGGTTGAAGTCAGGACCATCGAGAGTATCGACGCCACCGGATCCACCCGCGAACACACCAGCCACGGGCAGTGCCGTCGGGCTGGTGAAGTTGAAGAGAAGCAGGTCATTCCCGGTACCACCAGTGATGGTGACAGCAGTGGATGCCTGCAAGTTGCCGGTAACAGTAGCAGTGCTACCCAGGTTGTTCTGGCCAAAGTTGAGGGACATCAATGCGGAGCCAAGTGTACCCGTTGCAGTCAGGTTGATGTCCAGGCCTGCTCTCAGGGTCATCAGCGTGGCACCAGTCAAACTGCTGAGCACGGTGATGCTGCTACCTGTGATGACGCTAAGAGCCTTGCCATTGAGGGCAGTAGGACCGACGACATTCGTAACAGTCACCGGGCCACTGCTGGTGCTGCCGATGACGATGGTGCCTGCGAGGATTCGGGTGATTTCGTAGTCGGTCAGACCCAGATTAGCTCCGGTGCCATCGGTGCCAATGTCGATCGGCCGGCCAGCCGTGACGGGACGTATGGTCACGGTCGCGCTGCCTGCGTTGATGACATCTTGGATGTCGACAATCTCGACATCATCGGCATTGATGGTAATGTTGCCACCAGCGCCGCCAGCGGCTGTCAGCGATGTCAGATCGCTGCGCACGCCGAACAGGCCTGGTGCCGGGTTGTTCCCGGTGTTCAGTTCAAACTCACCGCCCGGGCCGGTGGTAATGGTGATCGTTCCGCCAAAGGTTCCCAGTCGGCTGTCACGGGTATTGGTTTGCAGCACTCGCACATCGCGACCTGCCAGTGCAACGAGGTTGCCGCCCGCCAGCCCGGCACCGGCATCCGCATAGCTGTTCTCGTCGACGATGATGTCGCGCCCGGCAAAGAGCGACAGATTCGTTGCAGCCCGTACATCGCCATAATCGTTGAACAGGTTGGCATCACCGTTCGAGAAGCCAATCCGGATATCCCGAGCAGCCTGCAGAATGATGGCACTCGCTGACGATGCGATGGCTGCATCGAATGGCGCGCCCGAACTGCTGATCGGGTTGCCACCACTGGTCACAATATCCTGCCCGGCAGTGATGGTCACCAGCCCCGGAGCCCGGACAATTTCCTGGAAGTTGAGCACACGGATCGTGCCAGCAGCACTCAGGTTGATATCACCCGTCGCACCCGTATTACGGATGCCGAGGACACTCGCATCCACGCCACCGACATCAAAGCTGCCGATGTCCGCAATGTGGATTCCACCTGTCACTGTCCGGGCTTCGATGAAGTTGACATCCGTTTCGATGACACCGATGGAGCCCGGTGCCCCAATGCCCGTGTTGGCTACCATCAGCAGGCGGTCTGCTGTGATGTTCAGCGTGCCCGCAGGTGGATCGTTGCAATCCACGATGGCCCCATTGATGCTGGTGATCATGATGAGACCGCCAGGCAGGCTCAGTGTCCCGATGCAGACATCTTCCACAGCAGAGAGCTGAATACTGGTGCCAGCATTGATAGTACCATTGAGCACCAGTTCGCCACAACCATCAAGGTCGCCGAAGCCTGCAGTGAGGATGACAGCCCCTGCTGCGGAAATGACACTTCCTACCCCGGTGATGAGATCATCACCAGCCCGCAGGACAACATCACCAGCAGACGAGGTGACCAGCACGCCAGGGTTGACTGTCAGCACATCGGCACAGAGCGGAAAGTCAGCAACCTCACCTGCGGTGAGGGTAAGCGTGCCCACGCTGCTGGTGTTGACTGCCACCGTCAGCGGACTGCTGGCACTCACTGTCGTGGTGGTGCCATTGTTGAACGAAGTGGCCTGGCCGAGCACGTTGTCAATCGTCAGATCGCCCGCGTTGGCGATCTGCACAGCATTCGTGACGTTGGTGAAGGCCAGGTTCGTCACTGTTGTTTCCAGATCGATCCCTGACTGAGCGTTGAGTCGCAGGCTGCTGGCATTGACATCAGCAATGGCATCACCAGGGTTGATGGCTACGATGGCACCAGCAGACTGCAGGATCGTGGTGCCTGCCAGTGAATTGACAAGTGCAATCGGCATGTCGCCAGCAGTATCGATGATGTTGATGTTCCCACCTGCAGTGCCTGCCGTCAGGCTTGCCTGCGCATCCAGTTCCAGTGCCCCACCGTTACCAATCGTGCCTGCTCCGTTGACAAAGAGATTGACAATAAGACCGACGACATCTGCGGTGCCGGTATCGCCCGGCTGACTGACGATGCTGCCGCCGTTCTCGGCAATCAGGGTGACAATACCACCCTGAATCAGACCTGCAGCGAAACCACCATTGGCATCGGTGATGCGCACCGTGGTGTTATCCGCGGAGGTGGCATTGAGCACGTTCGCATCGAGTTCAAACGGGCCACCATTGCCAATCGACCCGGAGCCGACGGTGTAGAGAGTGACCACGTTGCCGAGCACATCGGGCACACCAGGATCGCTGCCTTCGCTGGTCAGGTTGCCATTCGTGGAGCCGAGGGTGACGTTGCCACCGTTGGCATTCACCAGGCCGATCTGCAGACTGTCGAAAGTATCGAGGGCATTGATGCTGCCACCCGTCGAACTGGCATTGAAGACCTCCGCATCAATTTCCAGTGGTGTGCCATTGCCGATAGTACTGCCTGCCCCGGTGACGTTGGTCGTCACCGTGCCACCGATGGCCAGCACATCTGCAAAACCATCGACCAGGTTGCTGAGCAAGCTGCCTCCGAAGGCCTGCAGAGTGATGTTGCCTTGCGTGAGGACGAAGTCGATCAGAAGCGTTCCGGTGTTATCAATGAAGACATCGCCAATGTTGTTGACGACTGTCAGCGTGCTCG
>CAYPJB010000281.1:0-6183 GCA_964410845.1 uncultured Bacteroidales bacterium
GCGCCAGTGCAGTACCGATGACTCCAACCGAAGCACCCAGCACCCCTGCAGGCTTGCCTGCCCAGGAGTTCTGACCGTAGGGACGTGAGCCATGGTCGAGTGCGTTCTTGAGCACTCCCGGCATCGAGCGGTTGTATTCGGGGGTGACAAACAACAGTCCCTGTGCCCCCTGGAGGTCTGCTTTCAGGCGCTTCACCGAATCCGCTGGCTTTGCATCATCATCCTGGTTGTAGAGGGGAAGGTCACCAATCTGCACCTGCTTGAACGAGAACTCCACTGGCGCCAGCTTGGCGATGGCGGTAGCCAGCTTGCGGTTGAACGAATCGGCACGAAGACTGCCAACGATCACGGCGATCTGATACTGGCTCATCGCGAACTCCTTATCTGGAATCTTTCCAGGTGAACACAAGCACGGAACGACAGCCAAAGGGAACATCTCCCCTGGGCGACGTTGATTCTCGGCATTGTACCCAAGAGCCGCGCACGAAGTAAGCGGCTAGTGTTGTAAGCTGCCAGCGTTGCTGTGAACGCTGCTCGTTTTTATGCCACTGGCGAGCGAGCAAGATCGGAATAGGGGTAGCAGTCTTGCTTTTTCAGCAGCTTGATCAATTGAGCACCGCCATGTTTGCGAGCATAATTCATCTCTGATCGAAAGACCTCCATGATCAAGAGCAGGCCAAAGCTCTTGACCATGCGGTCGGAGTGCTTGGCGTAGCCATCGAACACCAGACATTTGCCTCCCACGGCCTCCATGTCCTGGGGAAATTCACAGGTCTCGTTAGGATTCAATTGGGCTTCAGCACTGTAGGGCGCCAGATTGTTCAGCACCGCATTGATGGAGTCGTGAACCTGGCCAAATGGGGTACTGGAGTCCTGCGCGTCATCGAGGTGGACGGGATGTCTGGTAAACATCACCATTTCATAGCAGGAGTAGACGCGGTTGCGTGAACCCTGATCGGGCAGGTCGGACAGTTCCTTGGTGGCGATACCCGTGCCGAAAATCTTGTTCGGGTAGTAGTAGAGGTCCAGCCCGCCTCCGATGGCATAAGGGATGATGGCATGCATCACCATGTCATGCTCCCTGCCCAATGAAAGCTCCATCAGCTTAGACTTGTGATCGTACCAGTCCTCGGCCAGCTGCTCTTCTCTGGATTTCTTTGCCATGCTGATTACTCATTTCATTCCAGGGGAAATGATCATGCCTGCTCGAAGGATTGATCAACTTTGTTCAATCATCCCACTTGATGGCTGGGTCTTTGACATACAGCGGGTTGCCATGACGGGCCCGGCGAGGCTTCTTACGCAAGCGTTCCATACCGAGTTGCCTGGTGCGTTGCCATTCATCTTCTGAGATGGCACGTTTGCGTTTCTCGATGACATCGAAGTCGTCCGAGAGGAAGTCCGCAATAAACGGACAGAAGTTTGACCACTCCGTGCCACGATACCGGTCTCCCGGAATGAGGTCTCTAGCCCGCTTGCCTTCCGTTGGGTCATAGGTGTTCACGGTCAGCAATCGATCACCCACTTTGAGGCGATAATAGTCATCCACCTTGTCAGTAAAGCGCAGGATGGCGACGCAATCGAATTCATCGGTGTAGGCAGCCACCCGTAATGGCTCGATGGTCAGCACGACAGCTGCCCGGGTGTCGCCGTTGCACAGACACATTTCCAGTTCGTCATAGATGGAATCGCTGGTGAGAAAGGCACGACGGGCCAATTTCAACACACTGCCCAGCACGCCAAAGAACTCGGGCATCAGCAACTTCACCTTCTCGCGTGAGACGGTCACGGAGATAGGGTCCGAAGCCATGGAGAAGCCGTAGACAATGCCATCTGGAGTTCGCATGGAGCGATTCGGACCAAAGTGCTGGTCATAGTCCCCATGGTCGGCGAAGCCGTAATTTTCTCCGGGGTCGTCCACGATTTCCGACAAGAGCACTGGTTGGGGCGGAACGACGACATGATGCTTGTGAGGACGCGACAGTACGATGGGCTTGTGGATGACGATGGGCTGGTAAACGACGGATGTCTGCTCAGGAGCAGGGGGTGCTGTCGCTGGTGATGATGTGCTTTCGCCGGGATACAGAAAACGATGTCCGCACCCTGGGCATTTGACCTTGCGACCCGGTTTGAGAGTATGCGCCGTGCTCAACAGTGCGTCACAAGCGGGGCAGTGCAGCTTCATCGTGGAATTCTGAATCCCAGAAGCATTCGATTCTAATGGAGAGCAGGTGCAATGCAATGGAATAGAGTACGAAAGCAGCCTGGTGTGTCAGCCAAGCAAACGAGAGCGAGTATGCCTCCAGAACATCTGACAAACTGGACATCAAGGGCTATAATAACATCGAAGTCTGGAGGTTTCGTTCAGACAAGGCTAGTCATGGATAAGTCACTTCCATGACTCGTGAGGCTACAAATCATGTTTACGCAAGCATCAGGACTGGTTGCCATGCTCGGTTTGTTATGGTGCAACGTGGCGCTCGCTGATCAACCACCGAGCAACGAACAACATTACGCGAAACTCGTTAAACTTGAACACAATGCTGGCGGAGAATTGAAGATCGAAGGAAAACTGGTGTCACAGAATGCTGGCAGTATTCGAGTAAGAGGCAGTGTAATGGTCCATCCACGGAATGGGGGTATACCTCATCCTTTGCGAGATCCGAGGAACCACACAGTAGAAGAGCTTGGCAAATCAGACGAAGTGAATATCCAGGTGAATGACCAGACGAAGTATGTTGGAAAGGCTCGTTTGTCTGACGCAAAGCCCACCGATCGTATCGAGGTGACTTACAGCTTTAATAAAGATTCGCACGTCAGAACCGCCACCAAGATATACATCATGCCTAGAAAATAAGTCTCCCACATTGAGCCCACCCGGTTGATGTCCACGTATCGCCTGACAGTGCGTGAAGGTGATGCCGTTGAGTAGCGAGCCACAGCAACTGTTTTGCCGAGTGGAGAACGCGTTTCCGATCGGTGGGATGGCACTGATGCTCACCCTAGTTCATCCAACTAGGTTGACAAAGAAATGAAGCCCGCTTACCCCTAACCCCTCTCCCCGGTGGCGAGAGGGGGATTCAGCTGTTTCGTCTGCCGACTAAAGCGATAGAAAATCCAACTTAACGACAGCAACAAGCCCAGCAGCAAGCCCGACGTGGGATACCAGGGAATGAACGGGGACAGATCCCAGCTTTCAATTATTCGACCTTCACGCTCGAGCGCCAGTGTCTGTTGTTCAGGACTGCAGCAATACCGCCAGCTTTCATTCCAAGGTGGTGCGGGAATGGTTCCCAGATGCTTCGAAGCTGATCGTTCGAAAACAAAGAGAGAGAGCGACGCCTCGGAAGGGAAAAGCCATTGAATGCGTTCAAACCATTTCTCACCTATCTTCTCTCGAACGGTGTTTTTCCAAGGCTTCTCGGTGATTCTCCCACGGATGACCAGGCCATCCTGCTGGGGATACAGCGTTCCGTCGATCTCCAGACGAAGATCTTTCTCGGGTATCAAGACATACTCGTTGCCTTGCAGGACATACGTACGGATCAGATAGGATGGCGTGAGATTATCGACGGATAGCTCAGCAACACGAAACTGGTTTCTGTCACGCATCTCCAGAATGGACGAAAAGAGCGGAGACCTCAGCTTCAATACGTGAGGAGATTGGGCAAGACCATGGAACACGCACTGGCCGTCAGCACGCTGATACTGATAAAGCAGTTCGCCATCGTCACTGATATGATCGATGAGTTCATCAGGCTTACCCAGATGCCCCAGTGGTAACAGCGTGGGAGGCTGGTCAGAAGCACTGATCTTCCACTTCACCAGAGATGTGCCGGAGAAGGTAAAGACAAAGTCACCAGTGAGCAGTATTTTTTCGAGGTAAGTAGTGGATTGCACAGCAAAACGATGCAGCACACGACCAGTCTGCCAGTCATAACAAAGTACGTAGCGGCGGCTGTCATCCTTGATGGCTGCATTGATCAGCAGCAGCCTGCCATCACGACTGAGGCTGGTGGATTCATGGAAGTACGCTTTGGAACCCAGCTGGGCTTCACTGAGTGATTGTCGAAACCGTTCTGCGCCTGTCCTGCCATTCAGACCAAGAAGCGTAGCATCCTTCGCGAGGGGGTACTGCAATACCAGTAAGGTGTTACCTTTCTCCACATAACCAAGAATCCTGATTTTGTCAGAAGAGACCATGTGCCAACGGGGTCGCGGTTCCGGCTTCAGCCAGATGCCAGCCAGGAACCCTCCCAGCGGGAGCAGCAGGCAAATCATCCATAGTAACCATTTCCGCATGGTGACAAGGGTAACAGAGCCTGTGCAGTATGCAACACGTCGGTGATGCACGTTGTCAATTGCAGCATTTCTCCCCTATTCACGGGGTGAGAGAGGACCTTGATTCTCAAGCCAAATCACGTGCAGCAGCGTATTCTGGAGGGTAGATACGTCGAGTGCATCATGTCTGGCATGAGCGATCAGGAACTGTTGACATCAATCGGACAGGGGCACAAGCCTGCGCTGTCGATGCTCTATGGCCGATATGCTGCCCGATTATTTGGCCTGATTTTGCAGATTGTCAAAAACCGAACCGAGGCGGAGGACGTACTTCAGGAGACCTTCATGCAGATCTGGCAGAAGGCCCACCAGTACGATTCGCAAAAATCACAGCCGGAAGTCTGGCTGCTGCTGCTGGCACGGTCGCGTGCGATTGACCGGTGCCGGAAGCATCGCCCCCTTTCGGTAGATCCGAATGATATCGAGATTGAACAAGCAGATACGACCGATGCCCTGCTGTTGCAGCGGGAGGCACGGGTGGCAGTCTGTGCAGCCCTGCAACTACTCTCTCCGGAACAGCAACTGCCCTTGCAGCTGGCTTTCTTCGAAGGTATGACCCATGTCGAAATTGCAGAGCATTTGCAGATTCCGCTTGGCACCGTGAAGACGCGCATCCGCAACGGCATGATGCACCTGAAACAAGCCCTCTCCCCAGGTGGTAACGCTTCGTGATATCCCCTGTTTGCCCTGATACTCCTGGCGAATTGCTGGCCTGCTACCTGGCCGGGGCGCTCCCGGTCCAGGAGGAACGGGAGGTGCTGTGCCGGTTGGAAGCGGGCTGGCCCGAGGGGGAAGCTGCGCTGCGGGAATACGAACAGGGGCTGCTGGCACTGGCCCACTCCATTCCGGAAGTGCAGCCACCCGGGGCACTCAAGGTCGAAATCCTGTCGATACTGCCGAGCAAGCAGCACGCAGACGATGTGAAATCGCTGCCATTGGCAGGTATCACCTTCCGGTCGCAGCAGCAGGGCAAGTTCCTGCCCACGCCTTACCCAGGCATCAGTATTCGCCTGTTGCATCGGAATAACCAGGCCCGCAAGTTCACGGCACTGCTCAAGTTGGAACCGGGGGCCCGCTATCCCAGTCACCACCACGATGGCGAAGAGGAATGCCTGGTGCTGGAAGGCTCGTTGATGGTAGGCGACCATCGCATGGAAGCAGGCGACTACCAACACTGCGAAGCCCATTCTGATCACGTGGAACAGTGGAGCGAGACCGGGGCACTGCTGTATCTCACAGCACCGATGTCGTTGTTGAAGTAGTTCCTCGCGGTTGCCTGATGTGTACCTCCAGCTCGTGTTCCTGTACAAATGCATCCAGCGCGGGACGGAGTAACTCGAATCGCTCGGCGGAGAGACGAAAGGTAATTTCGTAGTCAGCCAGGGTATCGTCAGCCTGCCAGGTAGATTCGACGGGCTCCAGGTCAGCGTGTAGCTCGGCAATCTGCTCGGCATCGAAACCCGTGGCGATGGCCGTTTCAGGTGAGGTGGCTTGCAGTTCCGTCAGTACCTTCTCCAGAAGTTCCACATTCCAGTCACCCTGGGCCTCGCGGTTGTTGAGCACGATATTGAGTGCCTTTTCTTCGACCTCAGTGAGTTGTACCACAACTACCTGTACTACCTCCGATTGCAGTTCTTTCAGGATCGAAAGCCGTTGGTGTCCACTGACGAGGTGGCCGGTGCTGGCATTCCAGATCAGCGGTTCGACGAGGCCGAATCGTTCCAGGCTTTGTTTGAGCTTGCGATAAGGACTATCGCTGGCGCAAAGCACTTTGCGAGGGTTGTACGGGGCGGGGGTGAGTTCCGCGACGGGTTTAGTGACGATCTGCATGGGGTTCTCCTA
>CAYPJB010000282.1:0-6089 GCA_964410845.1 uncultured Bacteroidales bacterium
AACATCAAGGTTTAACCGCAATTCGACATACACCGGGGACTCAGGTTGCTCGGCACCAGAAATAACAGTTTGCACGCGTCCATCAATGGACTAAGCCCAGAAGTCTAGCAATGGAGAAGAACAGTGCTCGCGATTATTGATCTTAAAGATGTGCTGCCTTTCATGGCATTTGGTGCCATGTTTGCGGGTATCTGGTTACTGGTGTCGCTGCTATCCTCACGCAATTCCCGGGCTGAAGAACGCCTTTCCAAGCTTGGTCGAAGTGGCTCCATGATGGATCTGGAACTGTCTGCCAGTAAGGCAGCAGGTGGTTCAGTTGATCGCAAGATGCAGAGCATCATTGACAAGGCCATGGCTTTTGCCAAGCCGATGATGCCCAAGACTGAATTGGAGCAATCCAAACTACGTCAGGAACTCGCTACGGCTGGGTTCCGGTCGGAAAATGCACCCAAGATTTTCATGGGTATACGAACGCTCAGCCTGGTTGTTGCTGCACTGGTCCTGCTTTTGATCGTTTTGCCAATGAATACGCCAGCGGGTTCCCCATTCGATTTCGTTTCAGCTATCCAGTCAGCCCCTATTTCAGTCCTGGTCAGTTTGCTCCTGGGACTCTTTGGCCCCAGCTACGTGCTCATGTACCTCAAGAGCAAAAGGCAAGAGAGCATTTTTCTTACTTTGCCGGATGTACTTGATCTGATGGTAGTTTGCGTCGAATCGGGACTAGGATTAGACGCGGCAATGCGGAAAGTTTGCGAAGAAATGAGGGATCATGCGCCGATTATTACTGAGGAGTTCAATATTGCGAACTTCCAGCTGCAAATGGGCCGTACACGTCGAGACGTGCTTCACGATCTTGGCATCCGTACGGGCGTGGACGATATGAAGAGCCTGGCTGCAATTCTGGTACAAGCCGACAGGTTTGGTTCCAGTGTGGGGCAAGCCTTGCGTGTTCAGTCGGACTCGATGCGGATTCGGCGCAAGCAAATTGCCGAAGAGAAGGCAGCGAAAACGGCGGTGAAGTTGATCTTCCCGCTAGTGCTGTTCATCTTTCCGGGAATCTTTGTGGTGCTCGCTGGGCCGGCTGCCATTCAGCTGAAGCAACTTGCACCATAGCCTTCGCGGGGGAGCGAAAGCGGTGGCGTGGAGGATCGGGAATACTCACTAACTTCGCTACCACAGCAAGGGACGGCTGTGAGAAGTTAGACAAGGGTCAAGGAGGGAAAGACCACCATGCTACGTCAAACTGTTTCCACTACCGCCTGGGCGGGCGCCCTCTTGGGCGTGCTATCAATCACCGGCTGTTATGGCACCTTCCACGAATTGGTGGATCCCTGCTATCCAGAACGGTACAATTGCAAGGCTCGCGAGGGCGTTGCTGAAATGCGACAGATGCAGGTTCAGAACGGCTTGGCGTATGAACAGACTTTGTATGTTCATCACTTCAATGCCGGTGCTGATACGCTGAATCCAGGTGGTGTTGCTCATCTCACTCGCCTGGCAAATCGACGACCTGCTCCTGAGACAACGATTTACGTCCAGACCGCACAGAACTCGTACGATCTGGATTACAAGAAACCTGAGGAATACGCAGGCAAACGTAAGGAGCTAGACGAGAAGCGCAAGGTAGAGATTGAAAATTTCCTGAAGAAGGAACGTCCTGATGTGAACTTCACCGTTCTCGTCAGCAATCCTGCCAAACTGGGCATGAGCGGCGCTGAAGGTGGTGCTGCCATCCGAGATGTGAAAACCAGCGCTCGTGGCACCTATATGATTCCTGGCTTTAGCAGTGGTGGCGGTGGCGGTAGTGGCAGTGGCGGCGGACAGTAAGTAACGCTCTTCGTTGCTTGAACAGTCTAGCCTCATAGCTGCTGCCAACACAGCAGCTATGAGGTTTTTGCTATTATGACACCCAGCCGATTCATTTCACTACTATTGTTTGTCGGCACGACTGTTCTGATTACGAACTTCAGCACCTCTCTCGAGGCAACACCTTCCGCCTCGACGATGGGCAACGTGATGGCGGATGTCTGCTTCGCAGCTCCACGATGGTGGGACGATACCGTTGCCTGGATTCGCAGTATCGGCTGGGATCGAGGTAGACTGGTACAACTCTGGCTCCTGTTTATGCTTCTTGGCCTTTATGTGATGCTCCGCATCAAGCCTCGAGGTTAACGCAACTCATTGCAACGTCGATTATCCCCAGGACGAATGGCATGAAATCACAGACATCTTCCCCCAGTCTCAGCCGAAGCTCGCTTTCAGCACTGGCATCCCGTACCAGTGGCATGCTGGATTGGGATATCTCCAATGTGCCGGAAGCACCTTCCTCACCGGAAAACATGAAAGAAGCAGGGCTTAACATGGCCTTGCTCAATGACATGATTCTCCGCATGCTGCTCACGCGTGGCACGATGCTGGGACTGGAACTCGCACGTTCTCTCTGTCTTCCGTTCAAGGTGCTGGAAGAATCCATCAATTTTCTCAAGCAACAACACTGCATCGAGGTCGCTGGAGGCGATTTGATTGGCCAGGTTTCGTATCGATTCAACCTGACTGATCTTGGCCGTGAGCGAGCAAAAACCGCGTTCAAATCATGTTCTTATGTAGGCCCCTGCCCCGTACCACTGGAAGACTATGTCGAACAGACCTATCGACAGGCGGTAACAGGCATTCACTGCGTTCCAGAGACTTTGAAAGCCTGCTTTTCACACCTCGTCATTCCGGATGAGTTGTTCCTCGCCATTGGACCAGCTGTCGTCAGCGGTCGTTCCATCTTCATCTACGGTCCTCCAGGCAATGGAAAGACTGCGGTAGCTAACAGCATCGGCGATTTCATGAATCGCTGCGGTGGTGAAATCTACGTCCCCTATGCCTTCCAGAATGAGGGACACGTTGTCACGGTATTTGATCCGACCGTTCACCAGGTGGTGGAAGACCGCGGCGATGAACGTCTGGATGACAATGAAGCTACCATTCGTCGCTTGCTCAATACCAACGCCATCGATTCCCGATGGGTCCGTGTTCGCCGCCCAGTCATCGTGACTGGTGGTGAATTGAATTTGAGCATGCTCGATTTACGATACAGTGCAGAAGCTAACTTCTACCAGGCTCCGCTCCACCTCAAATCCAATGGTGGAGTCTTCCTGATTGACGATTTTGGACGCCAACTGGTGAGCCCACGCGAATTGCTCAATCGATGGATCGTGCCTCTTGAAAATCGTCACGATTACCTGACTCTGGCCTCGGGCAAGAAGATCGAAATTCCCTTTGAACAACTCATCATATTCTCGACCAATTTGGATCCCAAGGACCTGGTTGACGATGCGTTCCTGCGTCGTATCCGTCACAAAGTGGGCATTAATGCACCAAACCGAGACGTTTATGAAAAGATCTTCGTCTCCAATTGCAAACGACTCGGTATGAACACCTGCCCGGAAGCAATCGACTACATGTACGAACGCTATTACAACCGTGGGCGAAATCCACGCGCCAGTGATTGTCGAGATTTGCTGGAGATTGTGCAGTCGATTTGCCGATTTAAACGACAACCCGTTAAACTCACTCAGCAATTGATCGCTGAGGCAGCGACGACGTTTATCGCTGAGTTTTAACAAACAGTTGATGGGTTCGGGCAATGGCGATGGGGATCGCCGTTGCCCAACCAGGCATCATGCCTGGTGAACTTGGGGGGATGCAAGGATGCGATTGCGCCTTTTCGTCGTGGCCGTTCTGGCCTGCGCGTTTACTGGTTGTCTCAAGACTGAACCGATGACCTCCGAAGAGATGCTGAAGTATCCTCGGCCCAATACCGAAGCGTTCCATCAAGCCGATTCCAAGGATGTTCGCCAGCCCAAGCCAGAAACCTGTCTGGAAGCCGGCAAGATGTATGAGACTCTCTCTGCAACTGCCGTGGACGTTGCTCAAAAACGCAATTTCAGCTGGCGCGCCAAGCAGGCGTATCAGCAGGCTCTCAAGCTTCGTCCTCAATGGGCCGAAGCGACTTTAGGCGTAGCTCGTGTGGAAGAGATGGAAGGCAATATCCAGAATGCCAGCATTTACTTCTCACAGGCAGTGCAGCAAGTAAACGGGAAAAATGTAAAAGATGCAGGCGTCTGCCATGAAGCTGGGCTGTTTTTCGCCCGCCAGAAACAGTTCGATACCAGCGTAATGGCAATGCACAAGGCAGCTCAGATCGACCCAAGCAATCGCACCTATGCCGTAAATTATGGGTTCACACTCGCTCGTGCCGGCAAGTTTGACGAAGGTTATCAGTACTTCAGCACAATCATGAACCCCAGCGATGCTGCTTTCCAGATTGCACAAATGGCAAAACATGTTGGCGATACTCAGCGCAGCCGACACTTTGCCAGTTTCGCTTTGCAGCACAATCCAGGAAATCAGCAGGCCCAGGAACTGTTAACCAAACTCGATCAGCCTGCAGAAGCAGCAATTCAACAGGCTCAACAAACGAACTAACACAACTGTTTGCGTTGAAACCATCACCTGTACTTTCAGGTGATGGTTTGCTTTTTGGGATACAACAATGGATGTGCAACTCCATCGCAAGCAGGTAGTGCAATGAAAGTAGAAGTGATCTCAATTGGCTCAGAGCTGACTTCTGGTCGAAATCTGGATACCAACAGCCAATGGCTCAGCCAGCAACTGCAGGCATCAGGGTTTCCTGTCAGGTTTCATACAACGCTGGCTGACAACCTGGATGAAAATGTCGATGCATTTCGAGTAGCAACCAATCGAGCTGATCTCGTCATCTCGACAGGTGGTTTGGGACCAACTCAGGACGATCTCACGAGAGAAGCACTGGCCAAACTCATCGGTGTCGAACTGGTATTTGATCAGCCAAGCTACGATGCCATCGAAAAGATTTTTGCACGAATCGGTCGGAAGATGACCGAGCGCAATCGTGTACAAGCCTTCTTTCCATTGGGAGCAAGACCGGTTGCGAATCCGGTAGGTACGGCTCCTGGAATCTGGCTGGAGGTGCCACGCATCAATCGCCCCCCTGCTCTGGTAGTAGCACTGCCAGGTGTGCCACGTGAAATGCATCAACTGTTTGAGGAAAGTGTGCTGCCCGCACTGATAACGCGATTTACCCAGCGTCCAGGTGTCATCATCGAACGCAAGCTCAACAGTTTTGGGTTGGGTGAAGCAGCAGTCGAAGAAAAACTGTTAGACATCACCAGGCGAGGCCACATTCCAGAAGTAGGTATTACAGCCAGTGATGCTACCATTTCGCTGCGCATCTTCGGACAGGGAGCCGACCAGGCTGAAGCAGAGGCTCAAATTGCTCCAGTGGAAGCGATAATCCGTGAACGCCTGGGGACGCTGATCTTTGGCACCGCTAGCGAGGAACTGCAACATGCGGTGGCCAAGCTACTGACAGAGAAACGCAAAACGATATCAGTTGCTGAAAGCCTGACGGGTGGCCTGGTGATGTATCGCCTCTGTCAGATTCCAGGTATCAGCGCATACTTCCTTGGGGGCTGTGTGGCGTATGCCAATGAAGCAAAAATCAAACAACTGGGCGTACCTGCGGAATTGATTCAAAAACACGGAGCTGTCAGTGCGGAGGTTGCTGAAGCAATGGCAGTTGGTGCACGATCACGGTTTGGGAGTAATATGGCAATCAGTACTACAGGCATTGCAGGACCGGGGGGAGGTACTGATACCAAACCAGTAGGACTTGCTTACGTAGGCTTAGCGAGTGAAACAAAAGTTACACATTTCAAGGTAAATGCCATTGTCCCGGAGCGTTTGGATGTGATGAACCGGGTAGCGAAAGTGGCTCTGAATATACTTCGACTCGAACTACTTTCTCAAAAGTAAAAACCAGTGAATGCTCACTGGTTTCATATGTTATTACTTACCAGCGTTGGTCTTTCCGGGAATGTTATTCTTCCCAATATTGGGAGGAGCAGATCCTGGATTCCCGTAGACAAAAGTATGGCTTGGTGCCAATGCGGTTACTTGAGTAGTTCCAAGCTTCACGCTATTACCACCACCACAACCTGTAATCAAGATGCAAAGTGCAACGCTACAAAGATGCTTCATTTGTACCTCAGGAATGATCT
>CAYPJB010000283.1:0-6089 GCA_964410845.1 uncultured Bacteroidales bacterium
CAACGCCTATCGTGCCCGGCATGGTCTGCCACCAATGATTTACAGCCCGGAACTGCAGAAGGCTGCTGAACGGCATGCCAGCGATATGGCTGCCCACAACCGCATGAGCCACAGCGGCTCGGATGGTTCCAACTTCTCCATGCGTGCCCGTGCCGCAGGCTTCCCCATGATGGGTGGTGGCGAAATTGTTGCTGGCGGTAGTGCCAGCGAAGCGGTCTCCATGTGGAGCCAATCTCCCGGCCACAACGCCCAGATGCTGAGCAACCGCAAGTACATTGGCGCTGCTGGTGTGGGTGAGTTCTCCTGTGCGGTGTTTGGGGACAAGTAGTCTCATAGTTGATGGCGACTGGTTGTTTGTTATTGATTCAATTCAGCCATCACCTGAAAAGGTGATGGCTTGTTTTTGTTGGAGTACAGGCTTCAGCCAGCAAGGGATGGCTTGGCGCGCCGTGTGTGTGCTCTATCTCCATTATCACCATGTACTTATGGTACTTGCGCGCCGTGTGTGCGCGGCTCTTCCTCCCTTCTCCTCTCCGAGGGAGAAGGGTTGGGGATGAGGGGGATGCAACTGCCAGGTGTCTTCACTTTCTGGTACTTGCGCGTCGTGTGCGCAGGTTGTTGCAAGGCGTTCCCCCCTCACCCCCCGACCCCTCTCCCGCAAAGGGGAGAAAGCGACCAACTCCATCAACACGGCTCTCCACCTATTATTGTACTACAGTACAGTATCTGACAAGTGTACAAGCTCTGCCCTTTCGTATCATGCCAGTATGGCTGAAAGCTGATAGCTGACGGCTTATAGTTATGAGAGCATCCCCATGAAAGACCGTCTCTGGGCACCGTGGCGACTGGAGTACATTACTTCTGCAGCGACGTTGCCACCAACTCCCAAGCCTGCCAACGAGTGTTTCATCTGTCAGGGTCTCGCTGACACGGATGATCCTGCACATCTGATTGCTCATCGCACTGCTCACTCGGTGGTGATGCTAAACAAGTACCCCTACAACAATGGCCACCTGTTGGTCGCTCCGCTGACTCACTCAGCTCAACTGGAAGAACTCACTCCTCCAGTGCTTCTCGATCTGCAGCAGACCATCATCCAGATGAAGCAGGCCATGGACCGCATCATGAAGCCTGATGGCTACAACGTGGGCCTGAACCTGGGCCGGGTGGCAGGTGCTGGCCTGCCCGGCCACCTCCATTGGCACATCGTCCCCCGCTGGAACGGCGACACCAACTTCATGCCCGTGCTGGCCCAGACGAAGGTGATCTCGCAATCGCTTGAGGCGTTCTATGGGTTGTTGGTGGAGAGTTTGAGCTGAATCGACAGATTTGTAAGCCAAAACCTCCAGCCGTTCGGCTGGAGGTTGGTCGATTTGACGAATCGTGGCATCATCGTGATGTCACACCTCGTCCTCTAGGCATAGCGTTACAGCCGTTCGCGGAATTCGCTGTAGCCTACCCGAGCGGTAAACTTCGGGAAGACCGGGCGAGCCACGAGCGGCAGCGGGAAACGGTGAGCACAGCGAGGGCACTTCGCTTCACGACCAGCTTTGCTGGCTGCATAGCGGAGCTTCTGTTCGCAGTTGGGACAGCGGGTGGCTGGCCTTTCTACTTGAACAGAACCCTCGGCGCCCGTCAGATTCAAGCCGATCTTTTCTGCCAGCTTGCCTGTCGTTTCCCACATCGTGCGCCACACCTTCGGACTACTCATACAGATCTCCACAAACATACATGCGTCCACGGGGCGACGAACCTCCATGTTGATCCGCCGTTGGACTGGTCGAGTGCTATACACGAAAGTGGTCAGTTTCCCAAGCAGACTTGTGTGAAGTTGAGTGGTCTGCGATAGCTGGTGAGTGGACTAAGCTCATTTTCTGAGCTTATTCATTTCTTGCCGGCGCGAAGATGGAGTGGTTGGGGACTTGGGCATAGAATGATGACAGTTAAACGGAACCAACGATGCCCCACATCATTTTGAACGGTCAGCCCCACGAAGCCCCTGAAGGAACACTGGCGGATTTGCTCGTGAGTTTGAAGCATGATCCCAAGCGGCTTGCCATCGAAGTGAATCGTGAACTGGTGCCTCGTTCCGTGCATGCACAGCGACAGATCAACGAAGGGGATCACGTGGAGATTGTGACGTTGGTTGGTGGAGGTGAGGGGGATTCTTTTGATACACCTCTCAAGGTCGCAGGATTCACCTTCACGAGCAGGCTCATCACTGGTTCCGGCAAGTACAGCAGCCATGAAGTGATGCGGGACTGCCTGGTAGCTAGTGGCTGCAACGCCCTCACGGTGGCGGTCCGCCGTGAACGGCTTTTCGACAAGGAAGGCCGCAGCCTGCTCGATTTCATCGACATGGATCGCTACACGATTCTGCCTAACACCGCAGGTTGCTTCAATGCTCCTGATGCGATTCGCCATGCCAGGCTAGGGCGTGAGATTCTCGAAGGGTACAACAACCCCGGTTCCCGCTGGGTCAAACTCGAATGCCTGGCTGATACGAAGACGCTGCTGCCTGATCCCATTGCCACGCTGGAAGCGACCATCGAACTGGTGAAAGACGGCTTCCAGGTAATGGTTTACAGCAGTGACGATCCCATCCTGGCACGTCGTCTCAAAGAAGCTGGTGCCGCTTGTGTGATGCCTGCCGGTTCGCCCATCGGCAGCGGGCAAGGCGTGCTCAACCCCAACAACATTCGCATTCTGCTGGAGTATCTGAAAGAGAATGATCCCAGCTACCCCGTCATCATTGATGCAGGTGTAGGCACCGCCAGCGATGTTTCCGTTGCGATGGAACTGGGCTGCGATGGGGTGCTGCTGAACTCTGCCATCGCCCATGCGAAAGAACCAGTGATGATGGCAGCGGCGATGAAGCACGCCTGCATCGCCGGACGGCTCGCGTATCTTGCAGGACGGATGCCGAAGAAGAAGTATGCGACGGCATCCAGCCCGGTGGATGGGTTGTTTTGATTGTAGTCATCTCGCTCCGCCGAGATTATTTCGATGTGCAATCGCCATTAGCCCGAACGAACCAAGATGTCATCAAGGAGATGGTGGGCATCAATATCGGTTCAACACGAGTAACAACCCCTCGCCTCGGAAGGAAAGTGGAGCAGGCGTTGGAATCTCACTATCGCAGTCATCACGACGGAGCGTGATGACTACTATCATTCCTTCATCGCATACAGCAGCACTTGCATGGCCAGGTCGAGGGCACTTTCGTGCTGGTAGCCGACGCAATCTGCCGAGGCGTGGCGATCGAGGGCACAGCCTAGATCGTATTTACTGTAGACGACCACCCAGGCGCTGGTGGGGTCCTTGGGATCGGCTCGTATGCCTTCAAAAAGCGGTTCCATCGGGGCGTAGGGTTTCCCTGCCTCCGTGCGGCACTGCACCCTGGTAATCTCCTTGCCGCTCACACGCTTGGAGTAGAGTGGATCGCTGATGGGGATGGCTTCCAACTCTCTGCCAAACATCGTCTTGATGGTTTCGCGGAAACGTTTGTCGAAGACCTTGTCTCCACAGCAGGCGTCACACAAGAGCATGGCACCGTTTTCCAGGTGCCCGCGCAGACGCTTGTTCTGCTCATCATCCCAACTGAATTCACCGCGACCATGCATGTAGAGAAACTTGCTGTTGAACAGATCCGCATCGTTCAGAGTGACAGCTTTCGTTTGCAGAATCACATCCAGGCCCTGTTTGGAAGCCTGGTTCATCACCACTCGCATGGCATTAGGGGCAGGCTGCCAGTTGCGACCACCATAATTGACCTGAGCGATTTCCAGGAAGTTACGGCGGATGGGCGACTCGTCGTTCTGCACCACAGTCTTCTTGGTAAGCTTGTCTTCAGGAGGTTCGAGCCCAGTCGCATAGGCAACGATGTTCGCACCTAATTGGAAGGCGAGCTTGGTCTTGGGGAACTCCTTGTGCAAATTCGATTCCCAATGCCCTGAGATGCCCTTGGGAGCATAGGCCAGGCATGTCTTGCAACCCAGATCGATGCCCACCAGTTCGAAACTGCCAGCGGGCACTGGGAAGGCTGCCGTCCAGATGGGATGGCCAGCAGCCAGCGGCGTCAGTTCACGATCTGGAAATAGCTCCTTGCAGAGCTTGCGGAATCCCTGATCAAAGTCATCCTTGCCACAGGTAGCCTCTGCCATGATGAACCCACCTTGTTCTACATAGCGTTTCAGCAGATTGATTTCACCCGGGGCAAACTTGGGAGCTTCCAGGCCATTGATGTAGATGATGGGTGATTGCAGCATGTCCTGCAGAAGCACGTTCTGATCGACGTCCCCTCCCCTGGATTGCCGGGCAGCATCGTAAATCTGCCAGGTGAGAGGCACTGGCCGGTTATTCTTCTTGAAGACCTGCTTGGAACAGAAATCGGTCAGATGTCGGACGTCATTGTGATGAACATTCCAGTTGCCGGTATAGCCTCGGGGGGTAGGTCCGTGAGCGATCTTCTGGATGAGAATGGGTGTCTTCCCTTTGGACAGGAAAAGCAGGCAGAAGCTGGTCGCCAGGACGGGATCACCATCGATCAGCGCCCGGCTTTCCCATTTGCCAGATTGGTTCTGGATTTTGAGGAGCGTCTCCACCCCTTTGCGATACCAATCGATCAGGACGTTACCCCGGGTGAAGAATCGCAGGCCCGATAAACGGCCGACACGTTCGATGCCATAAATGTTGTAGAATGGAAACGTCGTGCCCTCGAAAAGATTCCGTCCGATATCGATGCTGAACCTGTTACCGATCTTCTGCAATCCCAGTTCAATGGCCTTTTCATTCTCGATATCGCGTTTGCCGCAGTTGGCGAACTCACCATCAGCACCAGGTGGGCCAGAGACAATGGAGTTACTCATATCACAGATGAGCAGGCCGCAAACTCCTGCCGTCGTCATGGTCAATCGTTCGCTGCCGTCGCCTTCGATGGTGTAACCCCAGCCACCGGTGCGGTTCTGGCTCTTCAGGTACATCTTCTTGACTTTGGTCCACACATCAGGCGAGACACGAATACCCGCTGCATGGGCTTCACGCAGTGCCAGCACTGCATACTGGGTATTGGAATGATCGGGCCGATTGACCCCACCAAGCGGGTAACCCCAGGCAAGCATGGTCCCCCCCTGGGAGGCATCCGCCACCTGAATCAGCCAATCGATGATCTCGCGCACCTTGGGACCATACCGCACCGGATCGGCCTGGGCCAGGGCGATGGCCTGCAGACTGGCGACGTAGGTTTTCTTGACGGGCAGATTCTCGAGATAGCTCAGGGCCTTCTTGATGTAAGGTTCATTGGGATCAACACCGGATTCCAGCAGAGCGAGCGTGGCAAGTGCCGTGACACCACCCGTGTAGTCGCCCAGTTGTATGGGTGCAGCGTTAAATCGTTCCCAGTTGCCATTCTGATTATCCTGCGATCGTTTGAGGAATTCGATGCCTTTCTGAATGGCATCCCGCACTTGCTGCGGAGTAGGTTCGCCCTGTTGAGCCAGGATCACTGGAGCGATGAACAGCAAAAGACAGCAACCAGCTATGTACTTGAGCATCGTATTCATCCAGTGAAAAGGCACTGACCGACTTCGAATAATGTCTTCTTATTATAGTGTGTGGCAGTACGACCGAAAGGCACGAAAAAAGCCCAGGAAGATCTCCTGGGCTTGTGTATTATCGATCAAAAGTACTTAGCTGATTTTGAAGTTGTAGTTAGCAGTAGCACGGTTGAAACCGGTAATGCTGAAGAAGTAAGTGGTGCCTGCAACTGCTGTGAAGGAGAGCTGTTCGCTGGTGGTAGCACCACGAGTAGCACCGGTGCCTGCACTGAGTTCACGCAGGTTAGTGCTGCCAGGCTTCACAGGAGTGTAGACGCGGAGATCGAGATCAGCGGAGGTAGCCATATCGATCTTCACAGTAAGTACACCGGAAGCAGGGGCAACATATTTGAACCAGTCGCGATCAGGTGTTTGCTTGGCTGTGCGGACAGCAATCGCCAGGTTGTTCTGTTCCGTGGTAATAGTTCGGGCTTTGTTCGAGGTTTCATTGGCTTCGAACAGCTTGTCAGCAGAACCATCCGATGGAGGGGTAAC
>CAYPJB010000284.1:0-6088 GCA_964410845.1 uncultured Bacteroidales bacterium
CACCTACCGTTCGCGAGTTGCCCGTTACAGTGCCATTACCAGGACAGGTAAAAAGCCTGGTTCAGGTGGAAACACCTGCGAATCCCGAATTTCCACCTCTCCCCGAGGCATTCCCACCTGTTGCTCGGCGGATTGCAACACAGGATGCCATTGATCTGGGTCTTTGGCCAAGCAAACTCAAACCATCAACACCAACGACTGCTACCGAACCGGGGGTAACAGCAACACTCGAACCCAAGACTGAACCGTTAGCGGTTGAGATCAAGAGTGTTCCAGCACCTGAACCCAGCACCACGATCACCATCGCCAGAACCAACCTGCTGGAACTGTGGAAGGATGAATGTGCTGCAGCGGTAATCAAGCTCAGCCCGGAAGGAGCTCTCACCGGCGCTGCCCGTGAACTGCAATCGGGACTGGGTTGCTTCCTCAACGCTTGCCACGAGCATGGCGTTAAACTGGGCCCATGGCGGATAACTCATGTTGTTCCAGAGCTCAGCTTCGGTGATCACCCCACCTACGGCATGATCTCACTGGCACACTGGGCAGGCAAAGCTGGCAAAACGTGGCGATTAGGCATTGGCCTGTTCCTCGGTCGAGGCCCCGGCAAGCCTCGTGATCTGGCTGTCAAACTTGCTGCCTTCGATGGCGAACCCTGCGTTCTCGATCAACTGATTCTCCTTCGTCCTTCTGATGATGTTGCCATCACCGGCAAAAGCAAAACCCTTTGGGATGAAGCCAGCAGCCAGGGCCGCATCTGCCGGGTGGAAGCACTCGATCTGGACCGCTTCGCCTGGCTCTACGCTTTCCCCCGCTGGCTCTCTATGATCAGCGAGAACCAGGAGAATACTCCTGTCCCAAACCTCGCAGACTTTCTTCAGGATCAAATGCAAGAGTTGATCAAGCAATTGTGTCTGCCAGGACAGGAATAGTCTAAACGAAAAAGAAGAAGTCTCGCAGATGCGAGACTTCTTCTTTTATCGGTAATAATTTACTTTCAGGACAACTACTCGCCGCCTCTTACCCTCGTGATCGTGTTGGGGATACCGGTGGGTTGCAGCCTTGCAATATCATGAGCACGATGGCCGGTAGGCTTCTGAAACAACTGAGGACTGGCCTGTAGCTGATTGACCTTACAAGCCTTGATCTTCATTTCGATCGAAACCTTCTGTTCCGGGCAGTTCACCTTGACCATGTAAGGCACTACATAATTGCCAACATCCTTTTGCAGCTGATACTCGGTGATCTCTGCTTTCCAGATCTCCTGACCGTTCTGACGGAACAAGCGATGCTGGACCACACGACCTGCATTCGGCCCTTGTTTGGCTATCACCACACCCTTGAAAAGCTGCTCGCCATTAACGGTGACACGCCGGATCAGTTCCACGTGACTACGCAGATCGCGCATTTCGTACTCACCCGGATTCAGGTCTTGTACACACAAGGCTTCTGCTATCCAGTCTGGCTGCAACGGCAGCTTGATCTGGGCTGACGGCAAATCGTTGTAGGAACAGAAGAAGAGATCTGGTGGATCGTTTCGTTTCATCCAGAACCAGAATTCCTGCTCGTTCGAGCCGAGATCAGCTTCGGTGCTGCCGACAGCACTGGCAATCATGCGAAAATTGCGCCCCTTTTGAAAGGCTAATCGCCCGGTAAGACCAAAGGGCTGTCCATTCTGGGTTACGGTGATGTCAACATTGTCACTTTCCAGCGATTGAATCGGGCCGCTATTGCGATTGAGATACGTGATCATCTCACCCGATGTGCGAGGAGCGGAAAAGCTGCCTACGTTGTTTTCGCTGGTATTGAACAGGCTCTTGCAGCCAATACTGCCACTGAGACAGCAGAGGATGAGTAGAAGCAATCGTCGTCGCATGGCTATCACCTTTTCTCAAGTACTGCTAGGCAGCCCGCAGCATCGCTTCCACTTCCTGTTGCACCTGGCCAATGGCATCTTCCGTTAGATGCGGATCGAGCACTTTGTGCATTTTCTTGGCTTTCACTTCACGAAGAAGCAGCCATTCCTGGCCAGCATCCTTCTGCACTTCCTCGAACTTGAGTTTTCGCTTGCGAAGCAACCATAGTGCCAGCACATAGCGAAAATTGACCTTCTGTGGCTCGGCATCGCCTTCCAGACGGACAAAGCAATCATACACCAGACCATCGTCGATCACGATCCGAGTTGATTGCCCATCAGTTGGAACCCGAGTCTGCCACCAGGCGAAGGCGCCTTCAGGTGGCGTTTGCCAGACATCCATGGCCACATCTTCACGGACAAGCTTGTCATCCCGTTCGAAGACAGCCACCATGTGCTTTTCGCCCGGCTTCAGTTCCCGCCCTGTGCGTGCACATCGGCGGGTTCCACTCGAGAAGTCGTACACCATAAGTATTCCGCTGACAATCCAGGCAAGCAAGCATCACTGCGCTGCTTCTGCCCGAACCTATCATACCGATAGTGACGTTTAACCGGCTTAGGCAAGTTGGTCAAGGTGAAGTGAAGTGCTTAGAGCGGAGCTGGCAAGTCGCGGCGACTGAAGTTCCAGAGCGCAAAACTGTATCCGATGGCAGCCACTCCTAACATCACCGCCAGCACATGTACCTGTAACCCACCAACGGGAAGCGTCCATTGGTCTTTGAGAATGGCATACTGAGGCTGATAGTAGTAAAAGATCGACAGCGGTCGCCAGGGCGCTAAAGCATCCCAAAGCTGACCAAAGAGATTCAAGAACGACATTGCCAATACGATGCCGAACGCCCACGAGATGACCCGCCAGCGTGAACGTCCCATCGATGAAATCGCATAGGTAATGCCTGCCAGGGCAAATGTCAAAGAAGTAGCCAGCACGACAGCTCGCCAGTAGGCGGAGAGGTCGGCATTGGGAAGTGGCACGATCATCGTACCCAGCCACGTGCCGAAGAGCATCATCAACGCCAGCCCGGGAATGGTCACAAGGTCCACCATCAACTGCGATGTGATAATCTTCCAACGAGCAATGGGCTGAGCAACCAGGAGTTCCATCGTCCCTCGTTCGAGTTCGCCGGCGATGGCGGCTGCCCCCCGGCCCAAAGCCCAGATCATCAAGATGGTTGTCGGCAACGGATGAACGTAACCGACGCTGAGCAAATCGCCTGTCTTGGAGACATCAATCGATTCACCACCGAGAATGGCCTGGAAGAGCTTGCCTGATCCTTCGAAGATGATGCTAAGCAAATCCTTGGTGGTGAACGACTGCGCAAGCCTTTTCATAATGGCCGGCAGCACTTCGTTCGTCACCCTGTCGGTGATTTTGACCCAGAAGCCTTCGAAGAGCACCAGTAGAAACGCAGCACCTATCCAGGGCCATCGTAAATCACGGAGCACTTTCCAGAAGAGGGAGCTACTCATTGCACAGCCTCACTCTCGGCGAGGTGGTATTTGTGGTAGATATTGTCCAACCCTTCCGGTTCAATGCGAAGATCGGTGACTTGATGCTGGGCCAACCAATTCAGCGCCGGCTGCAGTTCACCCTGGATATGGAGTTTCCAGACGAGATCGTTTTTATCAGCGGTCATCGTTGCTGGCAGTGGTTGTGATGGAATGGATCGGAAATGCACCGTGACACGGCGGATACTTTGAATCTCGTCGAGCGACTGCAGGTGAACCAGCTTTCCTAGTCGCAAGATGCCGACGCGGTGGCAGACAGCCTCCACTTCATCCAGCACATGCGAGGAAAAGAGAATCGTCTGACCACGGTCGCGAGCTTCGAGAATCTGATCAAGCAATTCATCGCGCATCGTTGGATCGAGCGTGTTCGTTGGCTCATCGAGAATGGCCAGCGGTACGCGGGCAAGAATCACAGCCATCAGGGCAATCTTGCGTTTCATACCTGATGAAAGCTGCGAAAGAGGACGGCGAACATCGATATTGAAACGGTTGCTAAGTCGTTCCATATCACTCGAGATAGCCTGCCCACGCAGGCCTGCAAGAAATTGAAGCAGTTGTGTGCCGGTGAGATTGTCGTACAGGCGAAGCTCGCCCGGAAGGTAGGAAACAAGTCTTCGAACTTCGACACTCTGCTTCCAGCAATCGAAACCTTGAATGCTGGCTGAGCCGGAACTGGGACGAAGCATCCCAAGGAGAATGCGGATAGCTGTCGATTTACCTGAACCATTCGGGCCAAGCAGCCCAAAGACCTCGCCGGGGGCAATAGTGAGGTTCAATTGATCGAGCGCTCGATGCTTGCCGTAGTCTTTTGTGAGATTAAAAGTTTCGAGGAGGGCTTTGCTCATCCTGAAGCAGCGTCCTTGGTGATAATGCAAGTTGTTATGATACAACCAGCAAGGTCGAACCGTTAGTCTGGGTTTTCGACATCGCCGACCAGCGGTCAACGTACCCAGTCGCCACTTTTACCACCAGTCTTCTTCTCGAGCTGAATCTGCTCGATGATGATTCCCTTGTCGTGCGATTTGCACATGTCGTAAATAGTAAGGCCAGCCAGGCTCACTGCTGTCATCGCTTCCATTTCAACACCAGTGCGACCAACGACCTTGGCCTCAGCGACAATTCGAACGAGCCCAGCCGAGGGAAAACTGAAATCGATGGTCACTCCAGTGAGGGGCAGGGGATGGCAGAGCGGGATCAGACTGCCAGTCTGCTTGGCTGCCATGATACCAGCAAGCCGAGCGACTTCGAGGACGTTTCCCTTGGCAACCGGCGCTTCCTGAATGAGTTTCCAGGTCGCTTCGCTGAGCCGTACGATGCCACTGGCGATGGCGGTACGTACGGTCTCGCTTTTGGCGGAAGTATCCACCATTCGGCTGGCACCCTTGTCGTCGAAATGGGTGAACGGCATTCTCACCCTCTAATAATATGTGGTACAAAGCGACTGGTGTTCTGGGTCACCAGGCCATCGTCTTCACGAACACCAATTCCGCAGGCATAACCATTAACGAGCCAGGAACCAATGATGGCAGTATTGCCTTCAAACCGGCCTGGCGCCTGAAACTCCTGATACACCCATTGCCCATCATCATAAGTGCCAGTCGTTTCCGCAACGACGAAGTCGTCGTCAAGAATAGTGACATTAGCACCTTCTCGTCCCCGGGCAGGCTTGCGAACCATCACTGCATCATCGATAGGATGCCAACTGGCACGCAACAGGTATGGATGATCCGGGTACATTTCCCAGAGGATGGGGAGCAGCCCTTTGCCACTGAGCAACACCTTCCACGCAGGCTCCATCCATTTGGTACTAGCCTGGGGGATATGTCTGCCGAACTCTTCTACCATCATCCATTCCCAGGGATAGAGCTTGAACATCGTCTGGATGGGCTGATTCTTGCCATCAACAAAACAGCGCTGACGCTGGTCCCAACCGATTTGAGCAACAGGGATGGGAAGGGCAGTCAGCCCTGCCTGTTGGGCAACGTCCATCATGTAGCCGATGGTGAGTTCGTCTTCGTCCTGACCATCCATGCAGGAGAAATGAACCGGGCCTTGCAAGCTGGTCTCCTGAGCAAATCGTTGCCAGGCTTCGATCAATCGTTCGTGAATGGAGTTAAACTGGTCATCATTTGCATGTGTCTGTTCAAGCCACGACCATTGTGCAACACTGGCTTCGACAAGTGATGTTGGCGTATCGGCATTGAATTCAAGGAGTTTTGGTGGACCGGAGCCATCGAAAATCAGATCAAACCGACCGTAAATGGTGTGGGCATCGTTATCCCAGCTCTTCTTGACGTAATCTACAAAGAAGTCAGGTACTTGCAGTTCAGCAAAACGGTTCTGAGCGATAATGTGTTCGACAGCAGCGAGACACATCCGGTCAAGTTCCTGCGTTGCCATCTCCAGTGTGTTGATTTCCTGCGTGCTGAACTGGTAATAGGCGGCTTCGTTCCAATACGGCCGACCATCTTCCAGGGTATGGAAGGTGAGCCCAACTGCTTCAACCTGACGTTGCCAGTTGGCACGAGGTGTTGCCAGATGCCTTCGCATTAGCTGCTACCCCCTGAGGCGTGTACCGAACCTGAAGAACCAAAGCCCCCTCGGCTGACACTACCTCCACTGGAAGGAGCACCAGTGCTTCCGGATCGCCCTGACGATGAACCGCCA
>CAYPJB010000285.1:0-6080 GCA_964410845.1 uncultured Bacteroidales bacterium
AGATTGCTGAAGCCAAACTCGCTCAGCTTGAATTCGACAACACCAAGAAACTGTATGAGAGCAAGCCTCCAGTCGTCTCCATTCAGGAAGTCATGCTGGCACAAGCCAAACTGGACAAAGCCAATGCCAAAGCCAACCTCGCTAAGTCGGAAGTGGAGTTCACTTACGTCAAAGCACCGTTTGATGGCATCGTTGATCGCTTGAACAAACAGCTTGGCAGTCTGATTGAAAAGAAGGATGTTCTGACAACTCTTTCCGACAACAGGATAATGTGGGTTTACTTTAATATGCCTGAAGTGCGTTACCTGGAATACATTGAGAGACGGGATAAAGGCCAGGCTGGCTCGCAGCTCAAGCTGGAAGATTCCAAAATAGAACTCACTCTGGCAAACGGTAAAAAATTCCCTTTTGACGCCGGCAATACGGTAACAGTCGAAGGTCAGTTTAATCACGAGACAGGTAACATTGCATTCCGCGCGGATTTTCCTAATCCGGACGGACTCTTACGCCACGGTCAGACAGGAAGTGTGCTGATCCATCGGAAGCTGAAAAACGCCACAGTGATTCCGCAACGTGCAACATTTGAAATACTGGATAAACGGTTTGTCTTTACAGTGGATCAAAACAACGAAGTGCATCAGCACGAAATCACCATTGAACAGGAAATGGATGATATTTTTGTCATTAAATCTGGGTTGGACAAGAGTGAACGCATCGTTTTGGAAGGCGTGCGACAAGTTCACAATGGTGAAAAAATCTCCGGGTTTGTGATGCGCAAAGCGGAAGAGGCGTTAGCAAAACAGAAGTATCACTCCGAATAAGTTTCAAGTTGTCGTTCACCACTTTCCATCACGCAGGATGACGCTTCTGCCATGTTCTCCAAGATTCTCTTTCGCCCGGCCCTGGCCATTGTCATTTCGATCATTCTGGTGTTTCTGGGGGGATTGGGTGTCTACACCTTACCCATCTCTCAGTTTCCATCCATTACTCCACCGACGGTGGAGGTAGCCATTGCCTACCCTGGTGCGAGTGCAGAAGTGCTGGTTGATTCCGTGCTGATCCCGCTCGAGCAATCAATCAATGGCGTGCAGAACATGCGTTACATTGTGTCTGATGCTACCAGTGCTGGTGAAGCGACAATCCGCATCATTTTTGAACCTGGGTCAGACCCCGACATCAATGTGGTGAATGTGCAGAATCGAGTGAATATTGTGCTGAACCGGCTACCTTTGCTGGTTCAGCGGGAAGGCATTCTGGTAAGCCAGGTGGTGCCAAGTATGCTCATGTATGTAAACGTCTTCAGCACTGACAAAAATACAGACCAGAAATTCCTCTACAACTTCGCCAATGTCAATGTAATGCCAGTCATCAAACGTATTCGGGGAATTGGGCTTCCCAGAAATCTAGGTAACCGTGCTTTTGCCATGCGAGTCTGGCTGAAGCTGGATCGCATGCGTGCATACAAGTTGTCGACAGAAGACGTCATGAAGGCCTTGGCCGAGCAAAGCGTCATTGGTTCGCCAGGACGACTTGGCCAGGCGACTGGGAAAATCTCGCAGTCTCAGGAATACGTCTTGACCTACATCGGTCGTTACAACAAACCTGAGCAATACGCCAACATTATCCTGCGTGCAAATGCCGAAGGCGAGCTCATCAGATTGAAGGATGTTGCAGAGGTTGAACTCGGATCGGAGTTCTTTGATATTTACTCTGATATCGATGGTCATCCTGCAGCTTCTATCATTCTCAAGCAAGCCCCGGGTTCCAATGCAGCTTCAGTCATCAAGGAAATCAAAAAGGAACTCGAGCAGATCAAGAAAGAAGCATTTCCACCAGGTATGGATTACGAACTTTCTTATGATGTCTCTCAGTTCCTTGACGCATCGATTGAAAAAGTATTGCACACACTGCTGGAAGCATTCATTCTCGTATCGCTGGTGGTATATCTGTTTCTGGGCGATCTGCGTTCAACCCTGATTCCCATTTTGGCAGTTCCGGTGTCGCTTATCGGCACTTTTTTCTTCATGCAACTCTTTGGCCTTTCAATCAACCTCATCACCCTTTTTGCCTTGGTTCTGGCAATCGGTATTGTGGTTGATAATGCGATCGTGGTGGTTGAAGCAGTGCACGTCAAGATGCACGAAAAACACTTGAATCCCTATCGGGCTACTCAGGAAGTTCTACATGAAGTGAGTGGGGCAATCATCGCCATCACTCTGGTCATGACTTCAGTATTTGTGCCCGTGACTTTTATTCCTGGGCCAGTAGGCACTTTCTACAGGCAGTTTGGGATTACCATGGCAGTATCCATCGTACTCTCCGGAGTCGTGGCACTGACGCTAACCCCGGTCCTTTGTGCGATGATTCTCAAACCCCTCAATCACACCAATGGCAACGGAAAAACGAATGGCACGTTGCTGGCGAAGCGGTCAGTCGTGAAGATGCTTTTTCTACTTCTTGTCGGACTCGTTGTTCTGGGGCTCGTCACCTACTTTGCCTATTACCTTTGGGGAAAAGTAGGATTCCTGATTGTCCTCACCCCTCTCATGCGCCGGCCCTTTAACTTCATCATTGAGAAGATCACCGATGGCTATACTGGATTGCTGCGCTGGATTGTTTCCAGTCGCCTGCTGACGGTGATCTCCATTGGTGGAGTAATCTCTGGCATTTACTTCATCTTGCTGCTACTACCATCGGGCTTCATTCCCAGTGAGGATCAGGGGATTATTTATGCCGTTTTGCAGACTCCGCCTGGTTCCACTTTGGAGTACACCAATGCCAAAGCGCACGAACTACAGAAGATCGTCAAGGAACTGGAAGAGGTTCATTCAGTCACCTCTCTCGCAGGCTACGAAGTCTTGACGGAAGGCCGAGGATCGAACGCTGGAACGTGCATCATTAACTTGAAGAACTGGAATGAAAGAAAACTGACAGCACGGCAACTCATTTCAGAGTTGGAAGAGAAATGCAAGAAGATGACCGATGTCAAACTGGAGTTCTTTGAACCGCCAGCCGTGCCAGGGTTCGGCGCTGCAGGTGGCGTCTCCATGCGGCTATTGGATAAGAACAACACCACCGACTACAAACGACTTGGCGAAGTAACGGAAAAGTTCATGGCTGCGCTAGAGAAGCGAAAAGAATTGAGCAATCTCTTCACCTTCTACACGGCAGACTATCCACAATATGAACTCATTATTAACAACGATATTGCAATGCAGAAAGGTGTCTCGATTGGAAAAGCACTCGACAACATGAACATTCTTATCGGCAGTACTTACGAACAGGGCTTTATCCTGTTCGGCCAGTTTTACAAAGTCTATGTACAGGCATCGCCTGAGTTCAGACGTTTCCCCGAAGACCTCAATAACCTCTTCATCAAGAATGACCATGGCGAAATGGTGCCCTACTCTGCGTTCCTCACCGTCAAGAAGAAACAGGGATTGAACGAAATTACCCGATACAATTTGTATCCATCTGCTTCCATCCAGGCATCTCCCGCGACAGGCTTCAGCAGCGGACAAGCACTCCAGGCTGTTCAGGAAGTTGCCTTAGAGACGATGCCACGCGGCTATGGATTGGGCTTTGAAGGGCTTTCGTTCGACGAATCAAAGAAAGGTAATGAGACGCTCTATATTTTTCTGATTGTAATCGCCTTTGTCTATTTGATTCTTGTTGCACAATACGAGAGCTTTGTCATACCCCTGGCAGTAATTCTGTCACTGCCGATCGGAGTGTTTGGCTCCTACTTGCTGCTGGAGATCCTGGGACTGGCGAACGACGTCTATGCCCAGATCGGCATCGTCATGCTCTTGGGTCTTCTTGGCAAGAATGCCATCCTGATTGTCGAATTCGCTGTACAACGCCATCGAGATGGTTCGTCGTTCCGGGATGCCGCTGTGGAAGGTGGAAAGCTCCGGTTCCGCCCTATTCAAATGACTTCGTTTGCGTTCATCGCGGGCCTTGTGCCTTTGGTGGTGGCTACCGGGGCAGGCGCTATTGGAAATCGTACTATTGGTGCAACTGGCGTGGGTGGTATGTTCGTAGGCACTGTCTTTGGAGTGCTGGTTATCCCGGGACTATACTTCCTCTTTGGTAATCTTGCAGGCGCAGGCAAATTCCTGAAGGATGAAGTGGATGAGCCATTGAGTGAACTGTTTGAGCACGAAAACCAGGCACTGGATAAGTTAGAAAACGAACTTGAGAAACAGACAGCTACTCAGTCGCACACTACCGAAACTCCCCCCGGAAATCCTTGAGCGAAAATTTAATAATGGTTTTCGGAGGGAAGTCTCGCAGTTGGGTTATTCTTGATATGGCGTTTTTGCCGATAAGTGACAAGGCATAATGTGTCTTGCACCGGAAGCCATGAAAGATGACTCTCTCAAGTAAGATGCGGCATATCTTCCGTACCTTTCCTTCTATTGCAGGGCGTACTGCTCTTCTTATTCCGCTCTTTTTGTCCTCTTGCCAGATACCTGAGCAACGTCCACCTGAACCTGGACCTACCTTACCAGGCAGCTTCACCGGTTCAGTCAATGACAATACTTCCGCCCAACTCAAAATCGATGAGTTCTTTCAAGACACTGTGCTGCTAGGTCTTATCAATCAGGCTCTTGCAGGCAATCAGGAACTGAAGGTGCTGTCGGAAGAAATTGAGATCGCCAATTACGAAGTAGCAATGCGTCGCGGTGCATTGTTTCCTTTCGTATCCATGAAGACTGGTGCGGGCCTGGAACGCTCCAGTCTTTTTACGCCTCTTGGAACCGCCGAGCGAGAACTCAACTTTTTGCCCGGCAAGCGATTCTCGGATCCACTGCCCAACTTCCTGATGGCAGCTGAGGTTTCCTGGCAAGTGGATATTTGGCACAAACTCCGTAACGCTCGTGATGCAGCCGCATTACGCTACCTCGCAACTGCAGAAGGACGTAACTATGTGGTCACTCGACTTGTCGCTGAGGTCTCTGAGAATTACTACACGCTGATGGCGCTTGATAACCGGCTTGAGACTCTGGAACAGACCATCGCCTTGCAGCAGGAAAGCTTACGCATCGCCAAAGCCAAGAAGGAAGCTGGCCGTGATACGGAATTGGCGGTGCAACGCTTCCAGGCGGAAGTGAACAAGAACCAAAGCGAAACGCTTATCGTGAAGCAGGAGATTATTGAGGTTGAAAACAAGATTAACTTTCTGTTAGGGCGTTTTCCACAACCGGTAGAACGATCATCAAAAGGATTCCTGGATCTGAAGTTGCAGGCACTCTCAGCAGGGTTGCCTTCCCAGATGCTGCGAAACCGACCTGACATACGCCAGGCAGAGCACGAAATGTCTGCCGCTGGGCTTGAGGTGGAAGTGGCACGTGCAGAGTTCTACCCCTCCTTCGACATAACAGGCGGACTGGGCTTTCAAGCGTTCAATCCCAAATACTGGTTTAATCCCGATGCTCTCATTGGCGGAGTTGCAGGTGAATTTGCTGCACCACTCATAAACAAGTCTGCACTTCAAGCTGCGTTCAGCACAGCCAATGCCAAGCAATTGCAGAGTATGTACAACTATCAGCGCGTGATCCTGGATGCTTTTACTGAAGTACTTAACCGCATCTCAATGGCCGAAAACTACCAGAAGAGCATTGAGTATAAGAAACAACAGTTGCTGGCTCTTGAAGCCTCTGTAGCTACTGCCAACAAGTTGTTTCAGAATGCCAGGGCCGAATACAGCGAAGTGCTGTTCGCTCAGCGTGACATGCTGGAAGCAAAAATGGTCTTAATCGAGACTAAAAGAAAGCAACTCTCAGCAATAGTCTATGCGTACCAGGCTCTTGGCGGTGGAACACTCATGGGCTCTGGCACACCTGCAAATACTGCAGAAGTACAAAAACCTTGAACGTGTGATGGCGTGCTGCCTCCCCCTATAGTAGGGCGCGCTTCAAGACTTTCTCTCCTCGGCTAACTCAGAGAAGCCAGTTCTCTGGAAACAGTTGAAGGCTAATTAGTTAGCATGATACTCGGGTCGAAGGTGCTGTAACCCGGTTTTAGTTCAATCTCGTCCCAATTGGGTGATCAGAAAGCGTCGTATTGGTTGTCGT
>CAYPJB010000286.1:0-6060 GCA_964410845.1 uncultured Bacteroidales bacterium
CTGAAAACTCCATGAAAGAGGCCTAAGTTGTTAGGTTTCTCGTTGTAGGCTGCTTCACGACTGCTTAACATAGGCCACAGTCACATCTTCTCTTCTCTGCGAGACTTCACCATGCGACGTTACGTCCGATGGGGATTGGCTGCCGCGGGATTAGCGCTGCTGGGGGCAGCGTCGTTCCTGCAGGCTGATTCCACTACCGAAACGCGGCTGCTCACCCAGCCTGCGATCAGTGCGAAGAATATTGCCTTCGTGTATTCGGAAGACCTCTGGGTCGCCGATCAGGATGGCAAGAATCCCCGACGACTGACCAGCGACACCGGCGTGGAATCGAACCCGGTCTTCTCCCCGGATGGGCAGACGATTGCCTTCAGTGCTTCCTATGACGGCAACGTGGATGTTTACACCATCCCCGTGACCGGCGGCACGCCGACCCGGCTGACCTATCACCCCGGCCCGGACATCGTGCGTGGCTTTACGCCGGACGGCAAAGTGCTGTTCGCCTCGCCTCGCCATGTTTACACCAATCGCCACTCGCAGCTCTTCACGGTGGACCTGAAGGGTGGCATGCCTACCCAGCTGCCCATCCCCTGGGGCTTCGAAGCCAGCTATTCCCCGGATGGTGAGTACATTGCCTACACCCCGGTACGCGATGCTACTGCGCAGTGGACGCATTACCGTGGCGGCACCCATTCCCGCATCTGGATCTACCGGGTGAAGGATCACGAAGTCGTGGAGATTGCTCAGCCCAAGGATCGCTGCAACGATCTCGATCCGAACTGGGTAGGCAACACCATCTACTTCCGTTCAGATCGAAATGGTGAGTACAACATCTTCACCTACGATCCGGGCAGCAAGGAAATCAAGCAGCAGACCAAGTTCACGGATTTCCCCGTGGTCGATCTCAGTGTGGGTGCAGGCAAGATCATCTTCGAACAGGCAGGCTACCTGCACACGATGATTCCCGGTGAAACGGTCACAAGCAAGCTGCCTATCAGCATTGCGACCGACAGCGTGGAAGCCCGGGCCCGTTTCGCCAAGGGATCCAAGTATGTGCGTGGCGCCAGTGTTTCCCCCAGTGGTGCACGGGCAGCCATCGAATTCCGTGGCGAAATCGTGACGGTGCCAGCCGAGAAAGGTGAACCCCGCAACCTGACCAACACTGTAGGCGCCCACGAACGCGATCCTTCCTGGTCGCCTGATGGCAAGACCGTTGCCTACTTCTCGGATGCCAGCGGCGAGTACGAACTCCACCTGGCCCCCCAGAGCGGTAAGGGCGAAGTGAAGAAGCACAAGCTCACCGGTTCCGGCTTCTACAGCAATGCTGTCTGGAGCAGGGATTCGAAGAAGATCGCCTACAACGACAACTCCCAGTCGCTGTGGGTGTTGGATGTCGAGAGTGGCAAGCAGATCAAGATCGTGGAGCCGAAGTATGGCTTCTCCCGTGGCGTGAAGCTCAGCAGCTGGTCCCCTGATTCGAAGTGGATCACCTACGCGATCGATACGCCCGCCCGCATCGCCCAGGTCTTCGTCTACTCGCTCGAAGAGAGCAAAGCCTACCCCATCACCGATGGATTGAGCGAAGCGACCGAACCTGCCTTCGATGCAGGCGGCAAGTACCTCTACTTCCTCGCTTCCAACGATACTGCCATGAGCAAGCATGGCTTCTCCCAGTCCGCTTCGGATTCCCGTCCGCCCCGCTGGACGATGAACCTCGTCACACTCCGCAAGGATGTGGCATCGCCCTTCCTGAAGGAGAGCGATGAAGAGAAGGGTACCGAAACGCCTAAGAAGCCTGAGCCCGAGAAGAAGGAGAACGGCGAGAAGAAGGAAGGCGACAAGGCTGGTGAAGGCGACAAGCCTGCGGGCGAAGAGAAGGCAGCCCGGCGCCGTCCCGATGGTGCCCGTCCCGCTGCAGAGAAGAAGGAACCCTTCAAGATTGATTTCGCAGGCATCGATCAGCGCATCATCGCCTTCCCAATTGCTTCCGGCAATCTGAGCAACCTGCAGGCAGGTTCGGCTAACCAGGTCTACTACCTGAGCCGGGCCAGCAGTGAAGAAGGTGGACGCGGCCGTGGCCCTGGCATGGGTGGCGGTGGCGCAACCCTCAAGCGGTACGATGTCGAGAAGAAAAAGGACGACACCGTACAGGCCAGCTGCATGGCCTATGAGCTGACCCCCGATGGCAAGAAGATGCTCTATTCTCCAGCTCCCGGTAGCTGGTTCATTGCCAGCACTGCTGGCGGTGGTGGTGGAGCAGGTGCAGCCATGGCTGCTGCAGCAGGGCGTAGCGGTCGTGGTGGTGCTGCCCCGGCGGGTGGTGGCGATAGCGCGGGCGAAGGCTCGGGCAAGCTGAACCTTGATGCCATCGAAGTGCGGATGGATCCCCGGGCCGAATGGAAGCAGATCTTCCACGAAGCCTGGCGCATCAACCGTGATTACTTCTATGACCCGTACATGCATGGCGCCGATTGGCCCGCCATGGAGAAGAAGTACGAGGCTTTCCTGCCTCACCTGACCAACTCCGGCGATCTGTATCGTGTCATCCGCATGATGCTGAGTGAGCTTGCTGTCGGTCACAGCTACACCACACCGGGCGAACGCCTTTACGATCGCAAAACGGTCGCAGGTGGTCTGCTTGGTGCTGACTATGCTGTTGTCGATGGCCGTTACCAGTTCAAGAAGATCTTCGGTGGACTGAACTGGACGCCTGATCTTCGTTCACCACTCACCGCTCCTGGTGTGGATGTGAAGGAAGGCGAGTTCCTGCTGGCCGTGCGTGGCGTGGAACTGAAGGCCCCGACCGAACTCTACTCGCTGTTTGAAAACACCGCGGGCAAGAGCATCGAGATTACCGTGGGCCCGAAGGCTGATGGTACCGGCAGCCGCACGGTGACTGTCGAGCCACTGGCGAACGAGCAGGCTCTCCGCAACCGCGAGTGGATGGAAGGCAACCTGAGGAAGGTGGCCAAGATGACCAACAACCGCGTCGGCTACGTTTACGTTCCCGATACGGCTGGTCAGGGTGTGGCGTACTTCAAGCGCTACTTCTTCCCCCAGATTGATAAGGAAGGGCTCGTCATCGACGAACGCTTCAATTCCGGTGGTCAGATTGCTGACTACTACATTGACATCCTGCGTCGTCCGTTCACTTCGTACTGGGCGCCTCGCCATGGTGCTGATTGGCGTTCGCCCAGTGCTGCGGTGCATGGCCCCAAGGCGATGATCATCGACGAAGGTGCTGGTTCGGGTGGCGACATGCTCCCCTGGATGTTCCGCAAGTACAAGGTCGGCCCGCTGGTCGGCAAGCGTACCTGGGGCGGCCTGGTGGGTATCAGTGGCTACCCGACGCTGATGGACGGTGGCACGGTCACTGCCCCCAGCTTCGCCATCTGGACACCGGAAGAAGGCTTCACAGTGGAGAACGAAGGCGTTCCACCTGACCACGACATCGACATCCTGCCCAAAGATGTGATCGCCGGCCGCGATCCCCAACTGGAGAAGGCGGTCGCCCTCGTGATGGAAGCGCTGGAGAAGAACCCGAAGAAGGTTGACCAGCGTCCCGCGTATCCCCGTCGGGCTGCGAAGAAGGACGGCAACTAGTTCCGAAGAGTAATTAATTCATGACAGGAGCCGGGAAGTCGGCTCCTGTTTTCGTTTTACTTGCTACTGTCGTCTTGCTGCGGTATGGTGTAACTCGATTAACTGCAATGGAGCCTCTCCCATGCCCCGCGTTGTGTCGTGTTCCGCCTGTCGTCAGACGCTAACCCTGCCTGACCAGGTGAAGGGTGGGCAGCAGATCCGTTGCCCAGCGTGCAAATTCACGATGGTGGTGCCGGGCGCACCGGGAGAGCGGTCGGGCAGTGGCGTGGCCAACACCACTCAGGTGGCCAAGCCGGTGCGAACCGATGCGATGGCCAAACCGGTGAGTGTGCCCAAGCCGGCATCTCGCCCCAGTAATCCGCCCATCACAGCAGCCAAGCCCGCTTCCAGGCCATCGAAGCCCTTGCCTGCCCCGGCTCCGCCCGAAGTAGTGGACGACGATGAGCCGGTCGTGCCTGTCAAAAAGAAGAAGAAAAAGAAGAAAGAGGCGAACGCCCGGCTCATCTATGCCGGCATTGGCGGGATGGTGCTCTTTGTCGCCTGTCTCATCACGGCACTGGTGATCTTCATTCCGTGGGGGAAGATCTTTGCCAGCACCCCGGAGGCTCAGATCGTCGATGCCTACACGGCCATCAATTCCATGGGTTACACCAGCCTGGGCAAGCGGGTGCTGGACTCCGATACGACCGCACTCTGCATCCCGGGCCCCCGGCAGATCATCGTTACCCGTCCCAATCCGAATGGAAAATATCTGCTGCTGCGGCTCAAGGTGCCTTACTCAGACATCGACAAACATTTTCAGGGAGTTCGTGATCGTATCTGGCTCACCCGGGGACACATTCAGATAGAAGCCAATGGCGTGACCAAAGATGTCATGTTCATCCAGAGCGATATTTCCGAAACGGGGAACTTCCAGCTCAGCTATCAGCCTCCCGAGCAGGAAGCGAAAGTGGAACTGCGAGACTATATCGGCCCGCGCAAGGATAACTCCGGCGGCGCCCGCCAGTGGACCCATGAAGGCAGCACCAAGGAGTATGAAAGTGATTTGACCTTCGAAGGTACCAGCGGCCTGCAGGTGAAGATCTCCACCGGCAGCGAACGGCAGGATGGCGGCGGAGGCAACGTCCTCGAGCACCTGACGGGCAAGAAGATCCTGGGCAACCAGAAGGCGTTCACCGGAGGAGTGGCAGGGTATGTCTTCGTCGACTGGAACGTGGGCTCTGCCGGCTTCGTCGTGCATAGTGAACTGGAACAGCCAAACGAGATCGGCCTGAACTGGAACGTCAATGCCCTGGTGGAACTGCCCGAAGGAGCCCAGGGTGAAGTGACACTGAAAGCAGTGGGGAAGACGAGGAAGCTGCGGATCAAGTGACGACTGTCAGCTGGTGATGACTTCATACTCCAGCAACTGCGTGCCTGTCGTCTGATAGGTCTTCGCGTGGAGCAGTTTCAGTTTGCACTGTTTATCCAGGCCGGGCAGCAAGGGGATACCCTGGCCCAGCAGCACCGGAACGATGGCGACTTCCAGGCGTTGCACCTGCTGGAGTTCCAACAGTGACCGTAACAGGATGCCTCCGCCAAAGAGCCAGATGTCCTTGCCGGGCTGTTTGCGGAGCGCAGTGAGCTTCTTCACCAAGTCGTCGTTCCAGATGGTGAGCTGCGGATAGTCCGAAGGGCGCAGTGTCGTGGAGATGACAATCGAGGTTACGCCCGGCATCCCACCACTGCCATGCATAGCCTGGTTGGCTTCGAACGATTTGCGCCCCATCAGCACCGTATCGAAACGGGCCATCATGGCTCCGAAGTCAATCTCCGGGTCCACCACAATCCAGTCATATTCCCCCTGCGGCCCGGCAATGTACCCATCGAGACTTACGGCTGCAGAGAAACAGATGTGACGCATGATTTACACTCGTTGGATCGCCTTACCCCACCGGAGGGAAGGGTTCGGGGAACTCACCCGTATTGAACCATGTTTAACAAAGTGGAACAAGTGCCTGGGAGTGGTGCCCCGGCTAGCCATGCCTGCAAGTTGCTAGTTCGAAGTGATACTCGTCTCTAGCATGGATCAGTACATTGATGATCCACTTTTATCCATAACGACCTGTGCGATAAAGCTGGGTAGTGAACCCGAGCAATGGAAATGGATTTCGTATGAATCCAACCCGATTGAACTCGATCATGAAAACGCTCCGTCCGTCCCTCATTCCTCTTGGTGAAGAGGGGGAACGGGTGCAGAGGGTCTTTGCAGCAGTATGCCAACTGACTCCGCAGGAGCGGGCGAAATGGTTCGCGCGAGAGGAAGTCGAGGCTTCGATCCGTGAACAAGTAGAAGAACTGTTGCGATATGATGGACACGCAGAAGCAGAGGCATTCTTTTCCCTCAAGCCAGGCACCGTTGAACATGATGATCTGATCGGTACCACCGTGGGGCCTTATACGGTGCTCAGGCTGATAGGT
>CAYPJB010000287.1:0-6060 GCA_964410845.1 uncultured Bacteroidales bacterium
ATGGCGTAGTAGCGATCCATGTAGCTGGGGTGGGTTTGGCAGGCTGACCACAATTCACCCAGGACATGCGGACTGATGGTGAGCGGCGAACCGTTAGGCTCTAATATCACATGCAGCGTGGTGAAGGGTGTTTCGTGAAGCAATTGTTCGATGATTTTGCAGGCTCGTCGTGCATGCAGGCTGAAGTCAGCTGAGGTGAACCAGAGCGTGTAGACCTGTTGCCTTTGTGTTGGAGGTGGCAAAGGTTGGCTGTCCACCTCTTCCAGATTGATGCGGATCAGACTCGATGCGCTGAGTGATTCCAGTGCATCCAGATTGACATCGGGCAGGGGATCCCAGTCGATGTCAAAGACCTCTGCAGCTTCAGCCATCAGGTCGAAGAGGTCCTGTTGCGTCAGTGTTGGCGTGTGCCGAACATAATAGGGCGGGCGTGGCTGGAACGTCAGACCCAATTCATTCGCTTCCTGACGGAAAGCGGTGCCGGGGAGGATGGCCAGATTGAAGACCTGCACATCGCTGTAGATGCCACTGTCTCTCAGGTAATGCATGCTGCGGCGAACGCTATCGACCGTGTCGCCGGGCAGGCCGATGATGAGATCCACCTTCACGTTGATGCCTGCAGCCAGCATCGCCTGGCACCCTTTTTCGACAGCCTTCAGGTTGTTCTTGCGATCCATCAGTTGCATAGCCAATGGATCGATGCTCTGCAGGCCTACTTCAACTTCGGTGAAGTTAGCCTGGGCGAGTAGTTCGGCAGTAGCAGGCTTAATTCCCTCCGCACGCAGTTCACCGAAGTAGGAGAACTGTCTGCCGTGATTCTCGGCAATGAGCAGACGCAGGAACTCGTCGAAGTCTTTGCGCTGGTTCAGGGTCGGATCGAGAAGCACGATCTCCTTCGCGTTCTTCTCCCGTGCATGACGCAAGTTGGCGATGATCTTCTCGCGGCTCAGGAAGTGCAGGCCATCGTAGCTCTTGGGATAGTAGCAGAACTTGCACTTGAAGATACAGCCCCGAATGGTTTCGAGCAGGAGCATTTCTTCATCTGCTGCATCGAGGATGCCTGCCAGGTAGGGCGACGAGATCTGGTCGAGATTCTCCAGTGGATGACGAGGAAGGAAGCCGGGGATGAGTTGTTCAGGTTCATCAGCACGTGACAGTGATATCTTACGCGGCGTTCCACGATGCTGTGGTGCATGCAAGCCGGGTATGCCCTGCAAGCTGGTACGAGCAGCCAGTGCCTGGAGCAGTGCCGCGAAGGTCTGTTCTCCTTCGCCGATGATGAAGTAATCGACTGCTGGCTGTTCGAGTACCCACTGGTTATCCCTGGTGATCTCGGGGCCACCCAACATAATGCGAAGAGAGGGATCGCGTTCCTTCAGTCTTTGAGCAATCCAAAGCGTGCGATCGATGTTCCATAGGTAACAGGTGAAGCCCACGATCTGCGGCCGATGGAGCAGGATGGCATCGACGAGAGCCACTTCACTCAATGTGTTAGAAAGTTGAGCAGGCAGAATCTGGATGTCGTACTGCTGGTGCAACCCTTGCAACTCGGCATACATCTTGAGATAGCCTGCAGCCAGCGGCACGTTCCCGCGCAGCAGACCGGGGCCGAGCGGCGGGATAGGTAACTGAACCAGCAGGATTGCAGTCTTTGACATAGATGATGTGATGATACTGAATAATGGAGAGCAGTCGGGAGAGCAAAGCCTGTAGAACGGGTGCCACTCTCTCGGTACACCGTGACAGTGCCTTCATTAAAGATAGTCCAACACCGTTACGGAGTACCGAAACGGTGGCACCCCCAGCATCTTCCTATCTGTCGGTATACCGAATGTAACGGCTGAATAGGCACGGTCTTCTATACAACTCGCCATTCTTTGCATGCATCCTGACCCGAACGAATGGTATAACAGTGCCATCGTGATTATCAGGAAGTTCTTGACATGCTCCTTCGTGCTTTGGTGTCCGTCATTTCGTTATCGCTCATCCTCCTTAGTGTGCAGGCTGATCCGTTCAATCCGAAAGAGACGGAGCCGAAGCTCTTCAAGAACCTGCAGTTTCGCAACATCGGCCCTGCTGCCGGCGGACGTGTCTGCCGGGTGGCGGGAGTGCCTGGTGATGCACTGACCTATTATGCAGCGACAGCAAGCGGAGGCTTGTGGAAGAGTAGCGATGGCGGCCTGCGCTGGCAGTCGATCATGGACGACACCGAATCGTTCAGCATCGGCTCCATTGCGGTGGCAGCCAGTAATCCCAACGTCCTCTATGTGGGCACGGGCGAAGCCAACATTCGTGGCAATGTCTGTAGTGGTGATGGCATCTTCAAATCTGTCGATGCAGGAAGAACCTGGAAGCAGGTCTGGAAGCAGAAAGCCCAGATCGGCACGATCATCATTCATCCGACGAATCCGGATATCTGTTTTGCAGCAGTGCTGGGGCATGCCTTCGGGCCAAGCAGTGAACGAGGCGTTTATCGTACCACCGACGGTGGAAAGCACTGGCAACGAGTACTGTTCAAGGATGATGACACCGGCGCCAGCGATGTCTGCTTCGATCCGAATAACCCCAATGTCCTCTTCGCAGGACTCTGGCAGACCCGTCGTCGGCCCTGGGATTTGACCAGTGGTGGCGCAGGCAGCGGACTGTACGTCTCACGCGATGCAGGCACCACCTGGCAGCAACTGCTTCCGAAGAATACCCTTGGCAAAGAAACTGGGCTGCCTGAAGGCATCTATGGGCGTGTTGGTGTGGCACTGGCACCGAGCGATAGCAGCCGAGTGTATGCGGTCATCGAAGCAGAGAAGGGGGGACTCTTCCGTTCCGATGATGGTGGCGTGACATGGAAGCTGGCCAGCGGTGATCGACGTATTCGCCAGCGGGCCTGGTATTATTCCACCGTGACTGTTGATCCGCAGAATGCAGATGTCGTCTGGATTCCGCAGGTATCACAACTCAAAAGCATTGATGGTGGGAAGACTTTCGACACCGTGCGTGGCGTGCATCATGGCGATAACCACGATGTCTGGATCGATCCCACGAACACGAAACGCATCATGATTGGTAACGATGGCGGAGTCAGCATCAGTGTCGATGGAGGCAAGACGTGGTATGCTCCGCCGCTGCCGATCAGTCAGTTCTATCGCATCAATGTCTGTAATCGTACTCCATATCATGTGGGGGGTACGATGCAGGACCTTGGAGCAGGGGCAGCTCCATCTTCCACGCTGACGTATCAAGGCATTCGTCTTGCAGACTGGTACCCCATTGGTGGAGGTGAAACAGGTTACGTCCTCTTCCATCCGAAGGATCCGCACATCGTCTATGCTGGTGAATATGGTGGCATCATCACCCGGTTTGATACCCGTTTGAAGAGTGGTCGCAACATCTCCATCTACCCTGATAATCCTTCCGGGCATGGTGGCGAAGACATGAAGTACCGCTTCCGCTGGCCTGCCCCTATCGCAGGCTCGCCACACAATCCTGATGTGGTCTACCATGCTGCTAATGTGCTGTTCCGTACCAAAGATGGTGGCAAGACGTGGGACAAGCTCAGTGAAGACCTGACCCGCAACGACAAGAACAAGCAGAAGTGGTCGGGCGGCCCCATCACTGGCGACAATACCACTGCCGAGTTCTATTGCACTATTTCAGCAGTAGCCGAATCCCCTAAGCAGGCTGGGGTGATTTGGGTCGGTTCCGATGATGGCCTGGTGCATCTCTCGAAAGATGATGGCAGGACCTGGAAGAACATGACCGCCATGCTACCGGAGTTCCCCGAGTGGGCGACGATCAAGATGATCGAAGCATCGCGGTACGATGCAGGCACTGCATATGTGGTGGTGGATGCTCACATGCTGGGTGATACCAAGCCGTATCTCTACAAAACCACTGATTTCGGTGAAACCTGGGAGACGCTCAGCGACAGCATGCCCAGTAACAACTACCTGCATGTAGTTCGTGAAGATACAGTCCGCAAAGACATGCTCTTCGTCGGTTACGAACGAGGCATCTACTTCAGCACCGATGCCGGCAAGAGCTGGCAGAAGCTGAAACTGAACCTGCCTGCGGTGCCGGTGCATGATCTCATCGTAAAAGGTAATGATCTGGTTGTCGGTACGAATGGTCGATCCATCTGGATTCTGGACGATATCAGCCCAATACGAACCTTTACCGCTGAGAAGGCAGAAGCAGGAAATGCCCTGTTGGAAGCACAACCAGCCACCCGTTGGCGAATAGGAAGCAGCGCCATTACAGGGCATGCTGCAGCTAATTTTCCTAACCCCGATTATGGTGCTGTATTGCATTATTACTTGAAGAAGAAGCCTGAAAAAGGACTTAATCTCGTGATAACTGATTCAGCTGGGAACAAGATCATCGAGTACGAAGGCAAGAAGGATGGCGAGGAGAAGAAGGAACCCGCTGACGAGGATGACGGTCCGGATAAACCCAAGTTGCCCAACGAACCAGGGCTGCATCGATTTGTCTGGAATCTGACCCACGATGGGGCTAAGCCCATCAAGGGGGCTGTGGCAGATATGGGTTCTCCCGAGGCTGCAGGCATGGTAAACCCCGGCAGCTACACTGCAACTCTGACGGTGGATGGAGTGAAGTACACTACCAGTATCACGTTGCAACCAGATGCACGTAGTACTGTCAAGCCAGAGGATCTTCTTTCTCAGGAGAAGACGGTCCTGGAGATGCGGGCAGACCTGAATCTGCTCTCGTCGGCTGTCGAGAGTATCCGTGTAGTTCGCAGTCAGTTCACCAGTCGCAATGCTCTGTTGAAGCAGGATAAGTCAGCAGAAAAGTTGATCGAGGCAAGTAAGAAGGCGATCGAAAAGCTCGACAAACTCGAAGAAGAACTCCATAACCCCAAGGCCAAGATCCCCTACGACGTTCTGGCCATGAAGGGCGGAGCCAAGCTCTACTCCCGGCTCATCTTCCTTTATAACAGCACTCTCGATGCCGAAGGCGGCCCCACCCAGGGTGAACTGGAGGTTTACATTGAACTCAAGAGCATGCTCAAGAAAACGCTAACCGAATGGGAGAGTTTCAAGAGCAAGGATCTGGTAGAACTCAATGAGCAGGCGAAGAAGTTGGAGGTGCCTATTGTGGTAGTGCCGAAGGGGAGGAAGTAGCCAGTTTGTTTTGATACTCACGAAAGTCCCGTTCTGCACGCAATCGAGCTTGTGTTGCAGAACGGTAGAATTTGCCTTGACGTGGTGGCATGAGACAGGGACGAATCTTTTGTAGAACTTTTCGGTAAAACGGGGTTGGCAGATAAGCTTCCATCTGGCGAATCCAGTTAAGCAGCGCATTGCTGTAGACGTAGCCATCGACCAGACGCAACAGATATTCCTCGGTCAATCGGAAGGCAGGCATGATGTGCTGCATCTGCAATGATTGAAAGACTCCTGCACTGAATCCTTGGTCAAATGCGGTCAGGTAGATGTCCTGATCACCCGCCCTGTTGAGTTGTTTGCCGATGGGATCGAGGGTTGAACGAATAGCACTCTGATTGACGAGTTCGGAATATCGTTTCATGACATCTCGTCTTACACACATTCCGGCACCGATCACGGCATTCCTGGCGTGAGGCTTGTTGGAGCAGTAGTCTTCTTGCTGATCCCGGAGAGCCAGCAGATACCAGTATTGCTTCGTCCAGTCTTCAGGTTGGACTTCGAAACGGGGTAGCACCTGCCCGGCACCCCAGATACCTAATTCAGGATGTTCGCTAGCAATACGAGCTGCCTCCTGAAAGTAATTGGGTGCCAGGATGTTATCGTCATCCACATACACCAGCAGATCGTGCCTGGCTTCGCGGAACCCAGTCAATCGGGCAGTGGTTAATCCCAAACGAGGTTCACGCACAATGCGTGCATCAGGATGCCAGGAAAGATCCAGCCATTGTGCAACAGGCTCAGCATCGGCAGACGAGTTATCGATGACGAGGAGTTGAGAATGTGTCAGAAAATCCTGCTGAGCTTGGATTGAGGCAAGTGTCTGCTCAAGATAAGTTCGATTGGGATCGTGGGTGCAGATGATGATAGAGAACATGGT
>CAYPJB010000288.1:0-6010 GCA_964410845.1 uncultured Bacteroidales bacterium
TGGAATCGCTGATCAGGATCAGGATCAAACGCACGTGCCATCACCGGTCGCTCAGAAGGGTGAAGTAACTCGAGATCCGGCGCCATCGGTCGTGGTTTACTAGTGCTTCTTGGGGTAGCTGGCCTGACTGTGTTGGTATTGCGTATCGTCTGTGCACGCAGCGGATGCACACCAATGACCAATTCCTGATAGACTAGTGCCAGGCTGAAGATGTCACAGGAACGATGGATGATATTTTCAGCCAGTTCGGGTGCACCGTAACGAGAGTTCAGTTGTGACAGCGATTGACCGGAAGGAGCCCAGAGCAGGTGTGAAAGGCCAAAATCGGAAATGAGCATTCCCAATTCCGGTGGTGTCAGCAGATTCCGTGGATTAATGCAAAGATGCAACAGTTCGAAACGCTGATACAAGTCATCCAGGGTGGTTGCAGCCTGTCTCATTAAGGGAAGGATATCGCTCCGGGGGATGCCTTGCATTCTCTTGGCGCGATGCTGCTGAAAGCGTTCCCACAAGGTTTCTTCAACAATGCTGGACAACAGGCACAGACGCCCCGGGCCTGATTGGATAATCTCATACGGCAGCAGGCCTTGGTGCTTCACTGAGCGCAGGAAGTTAATGGCCTTGTCTTCATCGTCGGGGTCTTGCCCTCCGTACCCAGCGACTACTTTGACCATAGCAGGTTCGCCATCGGGCGTTTCGACTCGCCAGAGTTCGCCTAATGGGCTACGGCCGATGCATTCCTTGAAAGCAAAGCCTGGCAATGCATCAGTATCTGCCCCTGGAAGCATGGCAGGCAGGGAGATGTTGGTCCTCGACAGCGTTGGTGAACGATTGATGGCGTTGCGTGGAATCGTGGGAGGCGGCACCGAAGATGGTGGCACCAGGCTCGATGGACGATTGGGAATCGGTTGATAATGGGGGCCGGTTTTCGGAGGAGCCGGGGCAACCATTTGCTCCTGATGCGCAAAATCAGTCGACGATAGATTGATTTCCTTGGCAGTATCCAGGCCCTGCAATTTGCGAATGATGCGGGAAGACCGCAACTCCCCTTTTTGGGAAGGAGTAACTTCGCCTGTTACCAACGCTTGTAGAAACGACAGGCACGAATCATAACGCTTGCTTGGATCCTTGCTCAAGGCCTTGGCAATAATGGGTGAATCAATCGGAGGCAGCGACTGCAGGTTCGGCTCAGCCATCATGTGCTGCATGGCGAGTTGACGCGGGTTCTTGCCACTGAATGGGAAGTTACCTGTCAGGAGTTCCTGGTAAACAATCGCGAGGGAGTATTGATCGCTGTTATTATGCACGCGTCCCTGGAGAGTTTCAGGGGCGACATACAGCGGTGTGATTCCAGTCAGTTGTTCGCTGGCTTGGGTGGCAGTCTGGCTGCCATCATTGAAACAGCCTAAATCGGTGACAAGCCCGAAGTCCGCAATTTTGACGTGACCAGATACCAGAAACAGGTTGCCTGGCTTGATATCGAGGTGCATCAAACCATGCTGCTGATTCATATGATCGAGTGCTTCTGCAGCCTCTGCCATGTAACCAAGCAACTCATCACGCGGGATGCCGGAATATCCTGATTGGCGATAGCTGTCGAGCAATTCATGGAGTGTGCGGTCTGCCAACTCCATGACGATCATCAGTTCGTTATCAATCTCCTCGATGCGATCCATTTGCAGAATAAATGGATGTCGTATCGCAACAACACGTTTGAGAGCACGATATTCCTGAGCGGCTTGTAGTTGATTGCCGACTGGATTGGTGCAGTTGCCACGGATGAATTTAATGGCTTTTTGAATGCCACCCGGGGCTTCACACTTCCAGACTTCGCCAAAACCCCCTTTACCCAGCGGATTGATCAAGCGATAGCCTGCAATGGGGTAGGTGCCGGGTTCACGTGTGGAACCTGGCACTTTTGCCATAGAGACACCAGAAGTACTGACAGCTGCTGACATAGTAGGCGAACGTACTTTCTCTACCTGAGTCTGACACAAACTTAGCGGGGATTTTGGGTTATGTCCAATGAAAACAACGTCTACATCATAACTCTAGTTTATCAAACACGTATCGAAAATGGTCGAAACATGTCCTTTATCCAACGAGAAACCTATACTGGCGCAGCATCGAATAATAGCCAAGATGCCCTTAGAATGAACTGATGCGTGGTACTAGTCACCCTCCCCCACCACTGAGGAATAACCATGAGTCGACCGGTGCAACTGACCTATTTGGTCGTCGGGTTGTTTACTATCACCCTGATTAACAGAGGATTTGCGATGTTTTCCAGTAATGAAATGGTTCACAATCCGTCATCAACGCAAACCAGCAAGAATAAGGATGAGAAGAAATTGGAAACTGCGACTTTTGGCAACGGCTGTTTCTGGTGTACTGAGGCAATATTTCAACAGCTGAAAGGTGTGGCTTCAGTGAAATCAGGTTATACCGGTGGGCACGTGAAAAATCCGACTTATCGACAGGTGTGTGAGGGAGATACTGGCCATGCTGAAGTTATCCAGCTTACCTTCGATCCGAAAGTAATCACCTTTCCTGAATTGCTCGAAGTCTTCTGGATGACGCACGATCCAACGACCTTGAATCAGCAAGGCAACGATATTGGTACTCAATATCGCTCCGCGATCTTTTACCATACCCCGGAGCAAAAGAAACTGGCTGAGGAATATAAGCAGAAGCTCGATAAATCAGGGGCATTCAACAAGCCGATCGTCACCGAGATCACCCAGGCATCCACTTTCTACCCAGCAGAAGATTATCATCAGAACTACTTTAATCTGAATGGCACCCAACCTTACTGCAGGGTGGTGATCAAGCCAAAGCTGGACAAGTTCAAAAAGGTGTTTGGCGACAAGATGAAGAAAGAGTAATCGATGGCAGATGTCAAATTTGCAGCAAGCAGCGATTTGCATGGCTATCTGCCTACGATACCCCCGTGCGACATATTGTTGCTCGGGGGCGATCTTTGTCCCGATGGGCCAGCCGAGGTGCAGGCCCAATGGCTGGATACGACCTTTCGGTTCTGGCTCCAGCAACAACCTGCACAGCACACCGTAGCAGTGGCAGGCAATCACGACTTTGTCTTTCAGGAACGTCCCGACCTGGTTCCGTCGTTACCATGGATTTACCTGCAGGATGAAGGAGTTCAAATATCAGGTCTTTCCATCTGGGGTTCGCCCTGGCAGCCGGTATTCTTCGATTGGGCATTCAATTTGACCGAACCGGAACTGGCCAGGAAATGGGAGATGATACCCGAAGCCACTGATATCCTCCTGTTGCATGGGCCGCCTCATGGATTCGGCGATCGCACGAGGCGAGGCGATCATACCGGTAGCCCGAGCCTCACGCAGCGCATCGAGGAAGTGCAGCCGACTTTGGTAATCTGTGGACACATCCACGAAGCACGGGGCGAATATAGGATTGGTCATTCTCGCATCGTCAACGTCAGTCAACTCGATCTTCGGTATGAACCACGAACTCAGGTCTTTGAAACGACTATAACAAATACTGATTGATTCTTTATGGGAGTTGTTTATGCGCTACATCGCTTCGATACTGTTATGTTTTGCAGTGACCTTGGTTCTCAATGCTGCAGATTGGCCCCAGTGGCGTGGTCCAGAACGGACTGGCGTTTCAAAAGAAACGAACCTGCTACAGCAGTGGCCAGCTGACGGCCCTCCACTCCTGTGGAAGGTAAATGATCTAGGCACCGGATACTCTTCACCAAGCATTGCCAAAGGCGTGATCTATCTGCAAACAACTAAAGGTGATACCGAACATTGCATAGCCCTCAACGAAAAAGATGGCAAAACACTCTGGTCAACCGCGATAGGCAAAGTTGGCAAGAATCAGGGGCCACAATATCCGGGTACTCGTGCCAGTGTTACCGTTGATGATGACCGCCTCTACACCCTGGCTTCCGATGGTGAAATAACCTGTCTTTCATACAAGGATGGTTCGCTCCGCTGGCAGAAGCATTGCAGGACTGACTTTGGTGGCAAGCCGGGTATGTGGGCTTTCTCTGAATCGCTGCTGGTAGATGGCGATAAATTGGTATGCACCCCTGGTGGACCGGAAGCAAGCCTTGTCGCCCTCGACAAGTTGAATGGCGACGTGATTTGGAAATCAGCCATCCCCGAAGCAGGCAATGCTGAGTATGCCTCCATCATGGCTGCTGATTTTGCTGGTGGCCGGCAGTACATTCAGTTCCTTCGTAAGGGCGTGGTAGGTGTTGACGCCAAGACTGGCAAATTGCTTTGGAAGTATGGAAAAACCGTCGATCAGGGTGCGAACATTCTGACCCCTGTAATTTTGGGGCAGAAAGTCTTCACGTCAGGTTCACGCACTGGTGGGGGCCTCGTAGAGTTGCAGTCAGAAGCGGACAAAGTCAACGCCACGGAAATCTACTTCAACAACAAGTTGTCACCAAGTATCGGTGGTGCCGTTCTCGTCGATGGGCATCTCTATGGGAGTACCAGCCAGGGTGTGTTCTGTGCAGATTTTGCCAGTGGTAAAATCAAATGGACTGATCGCAGTGTTGGTGCAGCATCGGTGTGCTATGCCGATGGCCGAGTCTACCTGCGTGGCCACAACAAAGGTGCGGTGGCTATCATCGAGGCCAACCCAGTCAGCTACCAGGAGAAAGGTCGATTCACACAACCTGATCTGAGCAAGATTCAGACCTGGACACATCCTGTCATCGCCAATGGCAATCTCTACCTGCGTGATCAGGAGACATTGCTCTGTTATCGAATTGCAAAGTAATCTGTAACTCTCAGCAGCGTGTGCGGGAGCGACACCGCACTCGTTGTTGGAGGGATCACACTATTTTTCATATTCTTCTTTCCTTAGGCACTTTCACTCGTTAGGATCATACACCAGTATCGCCTCATGGATGATTTTGGCGGAGATGGATCTCATGCGTCGCACGTCTCGATGGTTTACCATTGCGTTTTTCAGTTTGCTAATCGGTGCTATTCTCGGCGCTGTGGTTGCTGGTTTTCTCTTTCTTCAGCAGGGACCAGCCAAACATCTTTCAACTGGTGAATCGGCGTACACCCAAGGCTTGAAATACGTTCGGGACGGCGATCATCCGAATGCCCTGGTCAAGTTTCATGAAGCGTTGCTCTCGGCGGAGAACATCCTCAAAGAATTGGATACTGTTCCAGTCGATCAACCACTACCCGCTGAACAGCAGGAACGCGACCAGCGATTGCTCGGCATGGCACACTGGTTGAAATATCGTGCAGTAAAAGCAAGAGCGTTCACGAAAATGCTGGTGGATAAGAAGCCTCTTCCTGCCTTTGAAGGTCAGGCTGGCGGAGAAATTGACGATGTGATGACCCGGCTATCACCGTTGCGCTTACCCGATGAAGAAAGCCGACGCGATGCCGTATCAAGCCTGCGTGAAGCAGCGTATCGTCTTCCCAAGCAGGTCGAAGTGCTTCGGGAAGCGGTTGCGACTGAAATTCAAATTGAACCGATGCCCTGGAATCACATTCATGCCTTTGCCAGCACTCTGGCAGAACTCGATCCTCAGGACGATCGAGCACTGTATTTACTGGCACGGCTGGAGTATGAACAGCCCGTTGCAGTGAAAGCAGATGGTGGGCAGGTTACCGTTCCACTGCCTGCACTGAAACGCAGCCGGGAACGCATGCTCAAGGGTTTGACGCTTGTAGGTAAACTGAAATCCATCGAGCCAGCACTGCGTTATCGAACACTGTATCTCGAAGCCCAGATGCATGCCTGGTTGGCACAATATTATCGCCAGCCCGGGCAAATGAAGCTGGAGGCAGAGCAGTTAGAGCAACAGGCCCTGCGGTCGATATTATTCGATGCTGAAAAGGGGGTGCTTGCCCGAACCAGGAAGGAAGACAAATTGAATGTCTCCAGCAAACTCGATTTGCAGGGACTTTACGGATTGCATCAGATGGCTGTGGAACTTGCCCTGGAAGATGGACGCAGTAACAAGAATGGCGATCCCAAGACTGCA
>CAYPJB010000289.1:0-2563 GCA_964410845.1 uncultured Bacteroidales bacterium
TCGGGCGATCGTTGCCTCGAATACCTCGGGCATCTCCATCAATCAATTGTCGGAATTGCGATTCAAACATGTGTTCCTTTGTTCGCAGCATGGATGACAAGTCTGTACAGCACCTACTGACTATTTGAAATATTTTTTGTTTTTTCGTACATGTACACTTTACTGTCAATAATTCCCTGTCATAGACTAAGTTACATAATCAAGCCCCCTGAACGCAAGAGGCGACTATGAGACCTAAACACGACACTGAACACCTGACCGATCGCCAGCTTGGTATTTACGAATTCATCCGTGAAAAAATTGATGAACGGGGCTATGGCCCGACGGTGAGGGAAATCGCCAACCGTTTCAAGATTAAATCACCCAATGGCGTGATGTGTCACCTGAAGGCATTGGAGAAGAAGAACTATATTCAGCGTGAAGGCTTCTCCGCACGTGCTATTCAGATTGTCGGCTACAAGCCAGGCAGCGTGACATTGCCCATGCTGGGCGTGGTCTCTGCAGGTGCACCTGTTTCGACTATCGAACTGAACGAAAGTCTGGAACTGGGGGAACTCTTCAAAGCTGACAATAACTACGTGCTTCGAGTTTCCGGCACCTCGATGATTGAAGACCACATTCAGAGTGGCGATTATGTTGTCATCAAGAAGCAGGAAACTGCCAAGAACGGTGAACGCGTTGTGGCGTGGGTGGATGGCGAGACCACGCTCAAAAAGTTCTACAAGGAGAACAAGCGTTTCCGTCTGGAACCGTGCAACGGCACTATGAAGCCGATATACGTTGATCCTGTCAAGGATGTGCGCGTTCTGGGCGTGCTCGTGGGAGTTCTGCGAAAAGTCTAGTTGACAAGGCTGATGTGGTGGCCAGTTAGCAGACTGGCCACCCCTTTACTTCTTCTCCGACTTCAACAAACGAATCTGCCCGGCATGGTATGCATCATGCGCTGCAATGCCTTGAATCATATCGATAGGCAGGAACCTGCTTCCCTTTTGCTTCTTTGTCAGCAACTTCTCCCGATACTCTTGAATCACGGCAAATAGTGCATCATGCTCAGCATCGAGTGTCTGCTGAATGGCTTTCCAGTTCTCAACTGTCAGGGGTGATGGCAAAGTAAACCAGTTGCTCCCCTTCCAGGGGAAAGAGCCGCGCTTCCCGCCAGTGAGTCGTCGTCGTACGGCGTACTTCCAGTAAGCACAATGCAATGCAATATCTGCAATTGAATGACCTGACCTGGAACGAGGTAAACCAGCTTCGTGGGCCGCGAGGCCAGTCAGGCTGCCACGTAAAGTGGGGCCATGCCAGGGTTTGCCTCGGTAGAGCTGTTCATAATTGGCTAGTAGCACATGCGAGATGGTGAGTTCTTGAGCCATTCTGATGAATTCCAACTGGTTTCACTAAATTTGGGTGCTTCCTTGCTGATCTTAAGCCTCTTGCTGAATGTACATGATGTAGGTGTAGCTATCTACCAGAATCGGCAGGCAGAGATGTTAGTGCTGCTACCAGTCACCAATCGTTGACGATAGATGTTCTGTCAGCCCCAAAATACAAGCGTATCCCCTCCCCCATCCCCCGGGGATTCCCGTAACGCCGAGTCAACCGCAAGGTTGACTCGGCGTTCGGCATTCCTGCTTCGAGTTACCATATCTTCCTAGTGGCAGTGGCTGATTTGCTTTGGTATGATGCATCGACGTTTCAATCCTGTTTGAGAGGCGCTCATGGCCCGTTTCCGTACTCGCTCTTCTTCGATCACTGTCACCCGCCGGGGTTTGCTTCGCTATGGCGCCGGGGCCATGGCGGCACTGGCAGGCACGACAGCGTTTGCTCATCCTGCTCCGTCATCCAAGCTTAATTGCATCTTTATCAACCTGGTGGGTGGTCCGAGTCATCTGGATACCTGGGATCCCAAGCCGCAGGCTCCTTCGGAATACCGTGGCCCGTTCAAAGCCATCAGCACCAACGTGCCTGGCATTCAGGTCAGCGAACTCTTCCCACGCATGGCGAAGATGATGGATCAGCTCACACTGATTCGTTCGGTCTACCACGATGCTGCCCCGATTCATGAAACTGGATTGCAACTGATACAACAAGGTCGTTTGACCCCCGATGCTGCAATTGTGCAGCATCCACTGGCACGCAATAATGGGCTGCTGCTGCCAGGCTGTATTGAGAATACGGGTGTGCAATTGAGCCATGGGCAAGAGGGCTTGCGCTCTCTGAATCAGCCTTACTCTTCGTTGTTATCGCGAGAGAGTGACAAGATTCGCGAACAGTATGGCCACCACGAGTTTGGCCAAAGCTGCCTGCAGGCTCGGCAAGCGATTGAAGCAGGAGAACGCTTCGTTGCCATCAACATGTTCCGTACGGTGTACGACAGCCTCTCTTGGGATTGTCATGCGGATGGGTATTCGCTGAATGTTAATCTGAACGACTATCGAGATAAGCTGGCTCCGATGTTTGATGCGACTTTTACTGCACTCATTCGCGATTTGCAGGATCGTGGATTGCTCGACAGCACGTTGATCATCGCCACCGGTGAGTTTGGACGTTCACCCAGGATTAACCT
>CAYPJB010000289.1:2663-5990 GCA_964410845.1 uncultured Bacteroidales bacterium
AGAGCCATCACGTTAAAGTGATGGCTCTGTTTCTGTTATGCCAGCCAGGCTGGTACTTCGCCTGCAGGAGGCAGCTTCACCAGATGCATCGACTTGATGCTCTGGTTTCCCTTGATCTCATTAAGTGCTGCTTCGTTTGGCAGATTATCGAGATGCAGCACTGCCACCGCATCGCCACCTGGCTCCTTGCGGCCTACCACCATCTGGGCAATGTTTACACCATGGCGACCGAAAACGGTGCCGATGAACCCGATGATGCCTGGCTTATCCTGATGAGTGAAGATCAGCAGATTGCCATCGAGATAGCCTTCGAGGTGGAACCCATCGAGTTGAACCAGACGCAGGTAGCCATTGCCAAAGAGTGTAACCGAAGCGAGATGTGACGCCTTGTCGGTGACCAGATGAGCGGTAAGCAGTGAACTAAAATCGCCTCGAGTGGGGTTGTGCTCTTCGATGATGTCGATACCCCGTTCCTTGGCGAGCAGCACGGCATTAACCGGTGTCAGCATTTCGCTGAGTCGTGTCTCCAACAGGCCGGTGGCGAATGCGGCTGAGAGCCATGACATGCCTGAATTGCTCAACTCACCGCGATAGGAAAGCGATACATTCTTGATCGATCCCGAGTGCAACTGAGTCAGTAGCAATCCGAGCCGACGTGCTGCATCCAGGTAAGGCCGCATCTCCTGCAAGGTCTTGCGATCCACCGCAGGCAGATTGACCGCTGATTGCACCTGCCCGCGAACCAGATAATCAACCAGAAGATGAGCAGCTTCAAGAGCTACGGACTTTTGTGCTTCATTGGTGGAGGCACCTAAGTGAGGTGTGAGCACCACATTGGGCAGTGACCGCAGAGGGTGATTCGCAGGAGGTGGCTCTTCGGCAAACACATCAAGCCCTGCCCCAGCCAGATGACCTGACTTGAGTGCTTCGTACAGCGCAGCTTCATCGACAATGCCACCGCGGGCACAGTTAATGACCCGGCTGCCCTTCTTCATCATCGCCAATTGAGGAGCGCCCAGCAGGTTCCTGGTTTCTTCACTCATGGGAACATGCACAGTGACAATATCTGCCTGCTTGAGCAGCGTAGCGACATCAGACGCTGGCTCGAAGCCCAGGGCTGTGATGCGTTCAGCGGTGAGAATAGGATCGTAGCCTACCACTTTCATGTCCATGGCCAGGGCCCGCTTGGCTACTTCCCGTCCGATACGACCGAGCCCTATGACACCCAGTGTTTTTCCAGCAAGCTGGGTGCCAACAAACTTGCTTCGATCCCACCCCCCCTGGTGCATGACGGCATCAGCAGCGGAGGTATGGCGCATCAATGCAAAGATCAATGCCCAGGTTTGCTCGCACGTGCTGACTGTATTGCCGCCAGGGGTGTTCATGACGATCACACCCTTGCGGGTAGCAGTAGCGACATCGATGTTATCAACACCAACGCCTGCACGAACGATGGCACGCAGCTTGCCTGGGGTTTCCAGCAGGTCGCCCGTGATGCGAGTACCGCTACGAACGATGGCACCATCTGCAGCCTGCAGGGCTGCTTTCAGTTCATCACCCTTGAGGCCTGGGCGGTTATCCACTTCGATGTCAGCATTCTGCAGAATCGCCAGGCCGTCAGCTTCGAGCTTATCGCAAATGAGTACACGTGGCATGCCTTGATCCTCGTCAGCAAGAAGTCAATCGTTGTAGCCAGCTTCAATGCTGGACAATTCAAGATAGGGTCGGTCAATCGATTGACTACGGGGGAGAACCGGAGTCATTGTCGGCTGGCAGAGTGGGGAGTTGTGATTTCAGCCAGCCACGTCGACGCATCCAATAGAGCATTGCCACCGGGGTGATGATCATCAGGATCATGGTCAAGGTGAACAACAGCCAAGGAGGCATCACGTTGCCTACATTGTATTGCTCAGCAAAGAAATTCATACCGAAGTAGCCAGTGATGAAGGTCAGCGGCATGAAGAGAACTGTTACTACGGTGAGTGTCTTCATCACCTCATTCATGCGGTAGCTGGTAACGGAAACGTGGGCCTCGAGGGCACCTGCTGACATATCACGCAGCCCGTCTGAAAACTCGTGCATGCGAACGAGATGATCGTAAATGTCACGGAAGTAAACGCGGTTTTCCGGGTGAACCATGCCGAATGAATCGCGCGCCAGACGGTTCATGGCTTCTCGCTGGCTGCCAAAAATGCGGCGAAGCTGGAGCACGGTGCGGCGAATACCAAAGATCCGTGACAGTTGGGCTTTATTTGGACGAATATAGATTTCCTGTTCCAGTTCATCGAGGGCATCATCCATGCATTCCACTACCTGCATGGAGGTGGTACTGAGTTTATCAAAGAGGTGATACAGCAGGCGATCAGCAGTCTGGACTTGCCGCAGGTCGATTGTTTTCGACACCGAGTCCCAGAGTTTATTGAGTGTCTCGATGGTATTGAAATGGATTGTCACCAGGTAGTTGGGGCCGAGAAAGAGATCAAGCTCGCTCTGTAGAATTTCGTGGTTCTTATATTCGAGCGAATGGAAGGCCATGTAAAGGTACTTCTGCCAATCATCTACGCGAGCCAGGTGGCTTTCCAGCAGGGCATCTTCCAGTGCCAGCGGGTGAAACTGGAAATGCTTGTTGAGCAGTTCTGCTGCCTGCTTCGTTGTTTCAGTTGTCAGACTCAGATCTATCCAGACAACGCTATTGGAATCGGAAAGTGCTTGTGCGAGCGCATCTTCAGTGAGCGTTTCGACAGACGTGGAACCATTGCGTCGACAAAGAATGCGGAGCATCGACTCATTCCAGTTGCTTGTTAATTTGGTTTCTCACCGATGTAGATCGTGGCTACGCCGAAGGTCAAAGGATGATAACTGACATTGGTCAATCCCTGCTTTTGCATGCGTTCGCAGAGAGCTTCATAATCAGGGAAGGCCAGCACGCTTGCCGGGAGATATTTGTAGGCAGCGTCAGGACTTTTGGAGAACCACTGGCCTACCTTGGGTAGCACGGATCGAAAATACCAGAGATACAGCTTGTCGAGAACTTTCACACGTGGCTTGCTGAACTCGAGTACGACCACTTTGCCGCCCGGCTTGCAGACACGTGTCATTTCAGAAAGGCCTCTATCGGTGTCAGCTACATTGCGGAGGCCGAAGGCAACGCTTACGATCTGGAAGAAGTTGTCGCCAAAAGGCAATCGCTGAGCGTCGGCTTGCAGGTACTTGATCTGCTCCGTTGACTTCTCGTTCAACTTCCTGGATTTCTTGCAGGCTCGATCGAGCAACGGGCCGCAGAAGTCGGCACCATAGACAGGAATTGTACCTTTGCCAGCTCGGTGG
>CAYPJB010000290.1:0-5978 GCA_964410845.1 uncultured Bacteroidales bacterium
TCCCATGGTGTTACGCAGTTGAGTGATATTTCGGATCCTGGATGCCACAGCAACCAGTTCCTTGTTGGACATCAGTTTGGCAACCGCTGCTGCCATCTCTGGAGTGATCGCCCAAGCTGCTTCCTTCAATCTGACGGGATGCGCGCAAGATTCGAGAAGCCACTCACGAAAGCTGCCGACTGTCATGCTGCGGAAGTCTGCGAATCGATCACGGTCATGTGTCTCAAGAATGATCCTGGTTACATCATCGATGTCAGGATCAATGACAGGATGATCTGCGATCTCTCCCAGAGTCACGTCGGCAAGAGCCAGCTTGGCTGCTACCCGTTCCTGTTCTGTGGCTGCTGCGATACCTGCCAGCTCGTCTCCCGATTTTCGTTCATTCGCCTTAGCCAGCAATTCAGCAAGGGTTCGAAAGACAAACCGTTTCCCACGAACGACATGCGAGTACGACATTTTCAGCTAGAAGCCGGTAAAACTTGTGAGGACAAGTGAGTGTAACGGATAGTACCGGATAATGTTACTATGAATTGCGTTCTTTCATCTCATCAGTTTGTCTGCTAACGATGTATGACAATTTATCTCCGATCATGCCAGGGGCATTGTTCGTAGTCGCAACGCGTTAGTCACGACTGAAACAGAACTGAAACTCATGGCTGCTGCCGCAATCATCGGGTTGAGTAGCAGATGCTCCGAAATGGGGTATAAGATTCCTGCAGCAATGGGCACACCAAGAGCATTATAGAACAAGGCAAAGAATAGATTCTGACGGATGTTCCGCATCGTATGGCGACTCAATTTGATAGCTTTGACGATGCCCCGTAAATCACCTTGAACAAGCGTAACACTAGCCGATTCGATAGCCACATCGGTTCCCGTGCCCATGGCTATCCCGATGTTGGCTGCAGCTAATGCTGGTGCGTCATTGATGCCATCACCTGTCATGGCAACACAACGACCTGCAGTTCGCAACTCGTTGATTTTTAGCAGCTTGTCGTGTGGCTGAACACCAGCATGAAATGCATCGATACCCAGTTTGTCAGCAACTGTCCTGGCTGTTTTAGCATTGTCGCCAGTTAACATGATTACCTGCAGTCCCATGTCATGCAGGGATTGCACTGCTTCCAGCGTCGTGCTTTTGATGGGATCAGAGACTGCCAGTAACCCAGCGAACTGGCCATTTACAGAGACAAACATCACCGTATGACCTTGTTCCTGCAAATGGCTGGCTCGCTCATCGAGTGCATTCACATTCAGGATGTTCTTCTCAGTTAGTAATTCCCGTTTGCCGATGAGGATGCTTTTGCCTTGTACGCGACCAAGGACTCCTCCACCAGTGACTGAATTGAACCCTTCTACTTGAGGTATGGTAATGCTTCTTTCCCTGGCTGCATACACGATAGCACGTGCCAGTGGATGCTCGCTGCCAATCTCAACACTGGCAGCCAGACGTAACAGTTCATCTTCCGTGAAGGGTTGCACGGGAATGCACTCTGTTAACCTCGACTTCCCTTCCGTCAGCGTCCCGGTCTTATCGACAACCACAGTATCGATCTTTTCGAGTGCCTCGAGCGCCTCAGCATTCTTGATCAAGACCCCCTCTTTCGCTCCCCGACCAACACCCACCATGATTGACATCGGCGTAGCAAGGCCTAATGCACACGGACAGGCTATGATCAATACAGAAACGGAATTGACAAAGGCCCACGCCAATGCCGGCTGTGCTGGCTGAATGATCGCCCAGGCAATGAAAGTGATCACAGCGATACCGATCACCACAGGAACGAAATACCCTGCCACGGTATCTGCCACTTTCTGAATCGGTGCCCGGCTTCGCTGCGCACCCGCTACCATCTTGACGATCTGTGCCAGAACCGTTTCCTGGCCCACCTTTTCAGCGACCATCAGAAAGGAGCCTGTTTGATTGACGGTGCCAGCTATTACCTTGTCTTCATTTGCTTTTTCGACTGGCATAGGTTCGCCAGAAATCATCGACTCATCAATCGTACTGCTGCCATTGGTGATCTTGCCATCTACCGGGATTTTTTCACCTGGCCGAACTCGGAGTATGTTTCCTTGCTGAACTGACTCCAGTGGCACTTCGATCTCATTACCATCATTCACAAGTCGAGCTGTGAGTGGGGCTAACGAAAGTAGTTCTCGAATGGCAGTCCCGGTTCGTCTACGAGCCTGAAGTTCCAGCACCTGTCCCAGGAGCACCAGTGTGATAATGACCGCCGCCGCTTCGAAATAGACCGCAACCTGTCCATGATGACGAAATGCATCTGGAAACAAATGGGGGAATACTACTGCCACGAGGCTATACAGGTAGGCAGCCCCCGTGCCGATAACAATTAACGTGAACATATTGAGATTCCATGTAACCATGGATCTCCACCCACGTTCGAAAAAAGGCCAGCCTGCCCAGAGAACGACAGGCGTACTCAATACTAATTGCAGCCAGGTATACCACTTCGCACCCAGCCAGTGATCCAAAGGTATGCCGATCATCGGCAACATTGTCAGGAGAAATACTGGGATTGTCAGGAGCAATGCTACCCAGAACCTCCGCGACATATTCTTGAGTTCTGAGTCATCCTCCTCTTCCGTACCGACGATCTTTAGCTCCAGGTTCATGCCACACTTGGGGCATGCACCTGGAGTATCCTGCACCATTTCCGGATGCATCGGACAGATATAGGTCGTCCTGTGCCGGGTAACTGGAAGAGTACTCGACTCCAAAGCCATTCCACATTTGGGACAACTTCCGGGCTTATCGCTTTCAACGCCGGCACACATCGGGCAGAAGTACTTACTTGCTGATTCACTTTGTTTTTTGAGAACAGTGACCTGAAGCAACAACTCCGGTTCCGCCTTGGACGGCTTCCCTTGAGCAAGGAACTTTTCGAGGCAGTGCCGACAACAGAAGTAATAAGTCTCACCGTGCTGTTGGGCACTGATGGCCTTTTTTTCGTCGACTGTCATGCCACAGATCGGATCGATAGCCATGTTGATGATCGTTTCTATTCGATGGCATGCGCATACTGCCAGCTTCGTGCTTTACCCGATCAATTCGGGAATCGCTTTGCCATGATCTACGATGGGTGTGGGACGACCATTGAAGTCCTTGATAAAGGTCCTCGCATAGTCGATCCCGAGATGGTGGTAGATAGTGGCCAGGAAGTCTCCGGGACCGCAGACACGGTCGATAGCGTTTTCGCCACGCTTATCGGTAGCACCGATAAATCGTCCGGTAGAGATGCCGCCACCGGCCCAGATGTTAGAAAAGCCAGCTGGCCAATGATCGCGGCCGGGTTGTGTGGTGCCTGCTGGGGCGCTGGCATCGCCAGCACCGGTGCTGGCAGCATAGCTGATCTTGGGCGTACGGCCGAATTCGCCAGTAACCACAACCAGCACACGCTTGTCGAGGCCACGTGCATAAATGTCTTCGATTAATGCTGAAACCGCTTGATCGTATGCTTGCGAGCGGAACTTCATGGCATCGAAAACATGATGATTCACGGCATGATCGTCCCAGTTCCCTACTCTGCCACACAAGGGACCACTGAGACTGGTTGTCAGGACATCCACTCCGGCTTCCACGAGACGTCGTGCCAAGAGTAACTGCTGTCCCCAGGCATTGCGTCCATAGCGATCTCGCGTGCGCGGGTCCTCACGGTTGAGATCAAATGCCACTTTGGTCTGCGGGTTTGTCAGCAGCGTCATCGCCTGAGTTTCGAATTGATCGAGTGCTGCCAGTTCCCGAGCATGATCGAAACTACGTTCCAGGGTATCGAGCTTCTGGCGCAACGTGGAACGTCGCCCCAAGCGACGGACCTCGTCGGCATCAGTCAATCCAATATTAGGTACCGAAAACGATGGCTCGTTTGGATTGCCAGATACTACAAATGGTGAATAAGTATCACCCAAGTATGCCGGACCGTTATATTCCAAAGGTGGGTTGATACCGACATAGGACGGCAAGGGGTTCTGGCGCGGCCCCTGCTGAGCCAGCATGTAATTCGAGACGGTCATCCAGTCGGGGTATTTGGGTTTGGGCTTATCGCGAGTATCGGGATCGCCAGAGAGCAACTGCATTGAACCAGCCGGGTGGCCACCTGCTGATTGCCGCATCGATCGTAACACCACCAGCTTGTCAGCGATAGCTGCCTGACGCGGCATGAGCTCGGTGAAATGCATGCCGGGCACTTTGGTTGGTATCGTCTTGAACGGCCCACGATACTCGCTGCCCGAGTTTGGCTTAGGATCGTACGAGTCGAGGTGAGACAGTCCGCCTGGCAGCCACACCATGATGACCGCCTTTTTTTCAGCGTTAGTTGTCGATGGTGTCGCTGCACTGGCGCTCTGCAGTTTCAGGATGCTGGGCAGACTCAGCGAGGCGAACCCTGCCAGACCAGCTTGCAGAAACGCACGACGCCCGGTTGAACCAAACTGTATCGGCCCGTGGCATTTGTTACTCTGAGTCATCATTTCTTCTCCACGGGCTTGACGCGTATCGTGAACGGTTCGCAAACCACGATATCAACGATGTCCCTGGGCTTGGCTGCTTCTTTTACCTGGTTTAGCTGCTGTTTGGTAGCGTTCAACGCATCGGCTGCAGCTTTCATTTTCGCATTCACCGCTGCCAAGGCCTTGGTCATCTGTTCCTTTTTCGCAGTTGGGGCTTTCTGCGCTTCGGTGGTGACCTTCCTTACTTCTGCCTCCAATTCCTTGACCTCCATCAGTTTTTTCTGTGAAGCCGCTTCGGTAGTTGTCACTAGCTCAGGCCGATGACGGTACTTGACTACTCCGCCACCCAGAAAAGAAACATGGTATTCACCTGGCGGCACGTTCAGGGATTTCAGATCAAATACTATTTGCGAGGTCTCAGCCGTAATTGGCAATTCAAACTTTGGTGCTTTATCGAAGCCTGCCCCGATGGCCTTCATCTCGATTTTGTCTCCTGAAAACTCGCTGGTTCGCTTGTGTATCAGGGGAATGGTCAGCTTCTCACCCACTTTCGCCTCCAGCAACGGAGTCTTCGCGGAAATGGTCAGTGGTGCCGGATCGATACCGCTGACAGAAACCGGTACATCAGTCAAGAGTCGTGGACTGGGAATCTCTCCCCACGAATCGGGAATCGGCCACGCTACCGAAGCCAGCCGGCACTGGCGTGTTACAGCCTGGCCTGCGATCGTGGATCGCCCTATGAAAGTCGCATTAGCGTAGCCTCGGGGTGCATCCACTCTGGCAGTGATCAGCATCATTCCTCGAGATTGTCCTGCAGGGATTTTCAAACCTTGTGCTGTTACGCCTTTGGGCAGCCCTTCCATGATCAGGTCAATCTCACCATCAAAACCATCACGCCGCAAAGCGACAACTTCCAATGCCATCGTTGCACCATTTCGCAAAGCAATAGGTTTCGACAACGCGTTACGGTCGCCATTTCGCAATTCCATATGCAAGGCCCAGGCAACCAGAGCGAAATCGGGGGCTGCACGGCGAATCACCAACCGGTAAACATGGCCGGGTTCGCTGCGCGTGCCACCAAACAGATCTGTCAGTTGCAGGCGATATAGCCCATCTTCCTTGATCACCAGTTTGCCAAGAATGTCCGAGGTTCCAGCGTTGTAGGGTGGTCCGTCGTAAGCGTAGCCGTTACTGGACACTTTCACCGGGCGTGGAATGTCAGTCAATTCCAGCACATCAATCAACTTGTCTGGTACACCCTTGTCGCCTTGGACCACCCGTTGCACCAGAACAGCCGGATCGGTCGGTAGTCCGAGACGTTCCGAAGCCACTTCGATCCACCACTCTTCGCCCTTTCTGGCATCAAATTCGAAAACATCTACATCTGCAGCGGGAAAGAAGCGGCCAGATATATCGCAAGGCAAGTTGATGCGCTGGGCATGTGCTTCATCATTATTGGGCTCGATCTCTGCAAGCTGAGCTTGGTGCGGAAGACCGAGAGGAGGCCA
>CAYPJB010000291.1:0-5975 GCA_964410845.1 uncultured Bacteroidales bacterium
TCAGCTCGCCTGAGATGATCTATCATACGTGCCCACGCTTCAGGGTTGTCATGGGCACAGTTGATGCGCATGCAATCCATGCCCCGCTGCAGCAGACCATGTACTAGTTCGTAATCATCTGCTGCCTCGCCCGGCATGGTGACCATGATCCGGACATTGCGACCGGGAGTCGCTTTACCCAGCAACGCATCAGTGTGTTCAGTCAACAACCGACTGCCTGTAGCGAAATCGAGAGCAGCAGGTTGCGTGTTGCATGGCTGCTGTGAAGCACCTGACAATCGCGATAAGGCTTCCAGAACAGCATCAATAGTGGCCATAACGTGCGACTCGGCACGACCGAGTGAGGAGAGCCCTAAAGCAGCCAACTGAAGTTGTAAGGGGCGCAGATCACGGCATCGAAGAGCCAGATAGTGGAGGAGATTGCAAGCACTCTTCTGGTAATTGCTGTGAATCTGATCAAGACGAGGCTGTGCTTTGCTTGCCTCCGAAACCAATTCCGCTCGGATGGCGGTGACTTCATGGAGTAGTTGTTCGCAGTTCTTGTTCTTCATTCTAGTATCGCAGTCATGGTGATTCATAGCAAGATTCTGATTCACTCAGCGTACCCACCACCTGGCACTGCTAGAATATCGCACCAGCCAGCATGTTGATGATCTTGTTGACCGGAAACACGAGCAACAGCAGCGGCAAACTGGGCAGACACGTCACAATTGCCAGCTGGATAATCACGCGGGTACTGAAGGGCATCACCTTCATCCCACGAATGTACTCGAAACTGCTCCCCAGATCTGCCAGCGACTGGATATCCGAGCTGCCCAGAAGTGATTGATCTGTTGAATCTTTTTCGACTATCCACTTTTCGTGGAAGGCGCGGTTATACCGGGCGACGAGAAGACTATATTGGCGTAACCAGGCCAGTCGGGTTCGGGCCAGAATGGGAGCAAAGATCAGCAATGGTCCCAGAAAGAGCAGCAGAATCAGAACCAGAACGACAATGAATTCCATCTTGAAGCTTTCAATCTGTGCGTTCTCAAAGACTAGGAGAAAAGCTACTTCTGCGCTTAGGACACAACTGAAAGCGAAACCGATGATGCCTAGTGAGGTATGAGCTGTTCCTAGAAAACCCAGACCCCCGGCCTGGTCAGCATGTGTAGGAATCAGGTTGAGATTCAGTCGTGAAACTGTCCACAGAAACCGTGTCCAAATGATGATTCGATAAATCCAGCGGTACCAGAAAAACTGGATGAGGGGGACAGCGACGATGTGGTACCAAAGGCCAGTAAATGAAATTCCTAGCCTAGAACCAGTTGGCATGTTGACAGACCGCCAACTCGTAATGGTGCCCCCATGGAATGTTTCGGCAGTTACAAACCATGCACCTACAAGTGACAAGCCCAGGATGATCAATTCTGCCCAGCGGGATTCACGCCATTTCACTACGTTGGCAATTGCCTGATTGAAGGCAGGATAATCCTCGGGCCTGACATAGCCACCATGAATAAACTGCAATCCCGCTCCCGTCAGACGAGGACCAATTACTATTTCTGCTACTACTAGGAGTGGTATGGCCAGAAAGAACCGAGCGTACGTTCCAAAGTCCAGCAGGAGGGACTCTCTAGGCACAGGACCAAGCGCACGGCCTTCGAGTAACGCAAAAATGAACAAAGGAACCCAGGTGATGAGCAGGAAGGCGACGATTCGAGGGCGAAATGATTTACCCAGCCCCCAATTCTTGATGATCAGATGCGTGTAATGGTAAAAGGGGCCGCCACGCTCAAAGTACAATTCAGCTTCGTTCACTGGAACTGGGTTCATGTTGGCTTCCAGCGTGATAGAGTCTATAGCTCTTGTTCAACAAAGACTTCCAACTTGCCATCACGAACAGCCTGCATCAGAACGGCATGATCACTTTCTGACTGGTCAGCATAGAGCACGGCAAAATCTGCGATGGCTTTGTCGAATTTGTCGGTATTTCCCAGGTAACCACTGATCTTGGCAGGTTCGCCAGATCGTGCATGGGCATGGGCCAGGGTCTTGCCACATAACACAGCGTATTCGATCATGACACTGGAAGTGAAGAGCTCAACCATCGGTTTGATCTTCATATCCTTGAGTTGACGGATGTAATAATGCCGCCCTTCTGCCCCTTGTGTCCAGCCAAGGAAAATGTCACTGGCTGATTGCATCATCCGATGTCCATGTACGATGCGTTGACCATGATTCGCATGCGTGCTTTTGCCTGCATATGCTTCGAGAACCGAAGGCCGTGCGTGTTTGAATTGAAGAAACAGGGGATCGTGCTCTCCAGCCATCAGGAGAATAATGCCACAATATGTCCCGACGCTTCCAACTCCTACGACTTTGAAAGCAGAATCGAAAACCTTGTACCGATCAAGCAGAATTCTTCGATCTTCCTGGAGCGATTCCCGGTATGTCGCAAATGCCTGTTGGAATGTGGTTATCATTTCCTCATGTCCCCTCTCGCGACTATGGAAAATCACCGGAGGGTTGTCTCTAATAACCGGGTGAAGTCCACCTGACAGCACAAGTTCTGGAAACTCATGTTCCAGAACGCTGCGTTCCCGGGCTTTCGCCAATCTTTTCTGCACCCGTTTAGATGCTTGTTCGTCTTTGATTTCTGACATCACCTTTTCTGCATCAATGCTGTCGTACCAGATATCCAGAACACACATCTCACTGTATTCTGCCATGGATTCGCGGTATGTTCGAACACACGACAGCACTGCATCACGAGCATTGGTCTCACTGATGTTGTTATCGCGGCAGGCTAGGACAAAGCTGGCAGCCAGGCGTTTGACATCCCATTCCCAAGGGGCAGGTAGTGTTTCGTCCAGGTCATTGATGTCGAAAATAATGCGTCGTTCTGGTGTGGCATATGCTCCAAAGTTCGAAAGATGACAGTCGCCACACGCCTGCACGCGAATTCCAGAAGCACACGTATTGGCGAGGTCAGCTGCCATATTCAGCGCTGCTCCTCGATAAAAGGTGAATGGCGATTTCAACATTCGTCCGTGTCGAACGGGAATAAGCTGGGGCATGCGACCCTTGTTCGACTCTTCCATCAATGCCAGGGGATTAGCCCGATTCTCGGGAGCCTTCCATTCAGCATGAGAATGCCGCGGGCACTGTTCGCGCAGGCTTTTACCCATCGCATACAGCTCATCCTTAGTCGGGTGTGCCAGAAGGGATGGACTGGTCTCGAGAGGGCTCTCTTTTTCCGAGGATTTACGTTTTTTGCCCATAATTGACTTTGAAAGTTAGTGCAGAGTGTGTGTGAGAAGATCCGGATGAAGCCAACTTAATTATGTAATCATTACGACTATTTTGTGAGTGTTTCGTGTGATTTCACGATGAATCACGTTCGGGCTAGTTGATACAATCCATTTTTTCGACTGAACAGAAGCATGAAGCGTTCCAATGAACGCGGAGTAGTGTCAGTAATTCGTTGAACGAATATGACGGAAGAATTCCATTTTCAGCAAGGCGTTATGCCTTTAAGGTGTACCGACGTGCGGAATGGCAAAAGTTGATGTAGAAGCAGATATTGACATATCTATATATCAAGATATGTTGCACTAATAAGGTGCGGCATGACGATAAATATGATGATGAACACAGAGTGCCTGGCTGAGGCTGCTGATTGCCTTAAGACGCTGGCTCATCCACAGCGGTTGCGGATTGTGGAGATGCTCTTGTCGAATCGATACACCGTTGGCGAATTGGCAGAGTTATGCCAGTTTCCCAGTAACATCGCTTCCGGGCATTTACGACTCATGCAGCGGTGTGGGTTGCTAATGCCGGAGCGTGAAGGTCGCCATGTCTACTATCGCATTACCGACCCTTGTTTGAAAAAGCTCATGCACTGCATTCGTGAACGGTTTGGCAAATCAGACTAATCGCATGTTGAAGGAGACGACCATGAATATCCAGAGTATCAGACCACAGGAATTGGCAGCCAAGTGTCAAGCAGGAGAGAATATTGAGCTGATTGACGTACGTACTCCAATCGAATTTCAGGAAGTGCACTGCACTTTCGCACGCAATATTCCGCTTTCAGATCTGCAGCCTCAGGTACTGTTGCAACAGCGAGGCAATGACAAGGACAAACCGATATACCTTATCTGTCTCTCCGGAGCACGAGGACGAAAGGCTTGTGAGGTTTTGCAGGCTGCAGGTTTTACCAACATTTTCAATGTGGAGGGGGGAACCAAGGCCTGGACTGCAGAAGGGCTCCCTGTCAATCGTGGCAAGAAGATGATTTCCTTGCAACGTCAGGTGCAGATCACTGCAGGTTCGATGATTCTGATCAGTATCGCTTTAGGTTGGCTGGTTCATCCATACTGGCTGGCACTTGCAGCCTGTGTTGGAGCTGGACTAGTGGTTACAGGAGTGACAGACACCTGTGCCATGGGTTTGTTACTCGCCCAGATGCCGTGGAATCGAGTAGCTTGTGATGTCAAACCTTCGGATCAGCCGTCGGGAAGGAATCCATAAAGTAGATGGTGGTCAGCTCAAGTATGAAACCTGGTTGAAGTCCGTCGGCTAGCAAGTTGTTCCAGCATTTCTATGCATCGGGGGTAACAATGCTCTTCAATCGACTTCTGACTGAGAATGTGTGCCTTGTGACGGTATGTGGGCGTTGTCAGCAGTTTCTGCAGTGCTTCAGTAGCGTTCTTGACGTTTAACTTGCTAGATGGAATCGTGAGCCCAGCTTGCAGTTGAACAACTCTGTCAGCATTATCGAATTGATCGTGAGCCAGTGGTGTGATGAGTTGAGGAATGCCAGCCCGGAAGCCCTGTGCCATGGTTCCAATCCCGCCGTGATGTACCAGGCAACTGGCATGGGGGAGCACTTGCGACAAAGGTATGAAGTTTTGATGCATGATATTGCTGGGCAACGTTTCAGGCAGTTGATCGCGAAAAGCAGTCAGTACCAAAGCCCGCTGTTTTAACTGCATGCAGGAATTCAGCATCGTCTGATACATGGAACTGCCCAGTTTCATGGCACTGCCAAACGTGATAACCACCGGTGGAGGACCTGCTTTGAAGAAGTCTCTGACATCATCTGATAATCGCTGTTCATCGTTGCCATCGTAGAACGGGAAATTGAGCAACTTGGCTTGAGCGGGCCAGTCATTCACTTTTGGAGCAAACCAGTCTGGCCAGAAACCAAGTACCAGTTCCTTACTATGGATCCAATCCCGGAAATAATTGTTTACCCTGGGTAGCATCAGTTCTTTACGGTAAGCCCCTACCACGCGTTTCATGGTTGGGTGTATTACGAATCGATTCCCCAGCCAGTACAGCAATCGGACCAGGCTGCGAGGCCACCATCGAGGGACAGTGAAATTTGCCAACTTTCCAGGTTTCTCAATACTCAGAAAGACAACTGGAGACAGGTGAACTGTTGCTAACTTCACACCATGTGTTTCACTTGCAATCCTGGCGCCAAATGCCAGTGTTCCTGCCACGACGATGAGATTGGGATTTCGCGAAAACTCTTCTGCAATTAACTGATGCTGATCTTCCACGATTTGTGGCATTTTAGGGTGCCCGACAACTGTTTGAAACCCTCGGGTCGGGTGCCAGATGTCGGGGTTGTCCAGTGCGTGGAGATACTCTTCTTTGCTCCAGAGTTCACGATAGGGGATGCCTGCCAGTCGAACATGGTTCTTAAAGTACCCGTTCGCTACCAACTGAACTTGATGGCCTCGCTGCTTCAGTTCTTTACCCAGCCCGATGAACGGGAGCGTATCACCAGCGCTACCAAAGGGCATCAGCAAAAATTCAGCCATGATCCTGCGATGGGAGAAGCACGAAGGAACTAACTTGGAGCAGATGAGTAATTTACAATCTAATGCGAACCTAACCAGTGGTGAAAGTGAGCAGGCGATTGCCGCAAGATGCGATGACTTGGTAAAGCCTTCCCAAGAAACTCCCCTAGGCAGAATCTT
>CAYPJB010000292.1:0-1284 GCA_964410845.1 uncultured Bacteroidales bacterium
CAGAGGCACAGAGATTACAGGCTTCTTTGTGGTCTCCGTGCCTCTGTGCGCTCTGGACGGCCACGGCATCCACTCCCGCGGACGCACCTCAGACCGTGATGGCCGCATGCCCGGTTCGCAGATCTTCATTGCGGATTTTGATGTAGAACTGCCGTAATCCTTCTCCCCTCTCCCCCTCGGGGAGAGGGGCCGGGGGTGAGGGGTTAAAACTCATGCTTGACCCTTATTGCCTTCCAGCCAAAAAGAATTCAACTTGTTTTAAGACGAATTTCAGCCCTCACCCCTCTCCCCGAGAGGGAAAGGGGAATAGTAGTGGAAGCCTGGCATCGAAAAAGTCATTGACCTCACTGGCGGGACGATCAAGTTTGGCAGCTTCGTCGCTGTCGATAATGTGGATCTCGTTGTTGGCAAGGGCGAAGTGTTTGGGTTGCTGGGCCCTAATGGATCGGGAAAGACCACCCTGATTCGAGCATTCTGCGGACTGATCCCTTTTGCCAAGGGGCACTCCATGGTGCTGGGCAAGGATGTCAGCAAGGAAGCGGAGGCAATTCGTCGGCAGATTGGCTACATGTCCCAGAAGTTCTCGCTCTACCAGGACCTCACTGCCCGCGAAAACATGGACTTCTACACCGGTATCTATGGTCTTTCGAAGGAAGAAGCCAGGAATCGCAAGGAAGAGTTGATCGAACTGACGGGCATCGGGCCGTACCTTGATCGAGTGGCTGGTAAGCTGTCTGGTGGATGGAAGCAGCGGCTCGCGATGGTCTGTGCCCTGCTCCATAGCCCTCTGCTGGTCTTTCTCGATGAACCGACCGCTGGTGTAGATCTCGGGGGTCGCCGTATCATTAAAAAATTGCTCTTTCGATTAGCAGCGCAGGGCATCACCCTCTTCGTCACTACCCATTACATGGATGAAGCAGAGCGATGCGGTCGGGTGGGGTATATCTACCTGGGGAAGATGCTCACGCTTGGCACCCCGGCGGAACTTAAGCTACTGGAAGCGGTCAATCCCCCCGGCACGAAACGCTGGGAGATCGTGGCACCGAACAGTACTTCGATCTTCACATCACTGCGACGAATGCCTGGCGTACGAGATGTGACCATGTTTGGGTTGAGCCTGCATGCCCTGGTGGATGACTATCTGCACCCTCGCGATTTGGGCCTGGAAGGCCCCGGGTTCGATGTGCATGATGCAGAGCCTTCGCTGGAGGATGTCTTTGTTACGCTTTCGAAACAGCAGGATGCGATGCGGGCAGAGGGGGAACGGAAAGCGGGGGTGGCGTA
>CAYPJB010000292.1:1384-5974 GCA_964410845.1 uncultured Bacteroidales bacterium
CGAAACAGCAGGATGCGATGCGGGCAGAGGGGGAACGGAAAGCGGGGGTGGCGTAATCTATCTACGTCTTAGCTGATTTGAGAAGAAGTAGCTTAAGTAGAATCCCAAGACAACAAAGATGGTCCCAATGAACAACATGACTGCATAGTCTGCGTGTTGATCAAGCCCGATCAGTCCGGCAGGCACTAGGCAGAAAAAGCCCAGCATGAACAGACACTGTCCCAGATTGTTAAGCATGCGATAAGTGTTCACTCCCATATCTTAACAGCAAGTCTGTAAGATAGCATCATGTACCAATCCCTCCAGCGTGTCTTCTCGGTCGGTCGCAAGGAACTGATTCATATCCTGCGCGATCCGGCAACGCTCTTCTTCACGCTGTTCATCCCCATCGTGGAAATGTTCATGCTGGGGTACGCGATCAACACTAATGTGCGCGATGTTCGGACCGTTCTATTCGATCAGTGCCGAACGCAGGAGAGTCGTATTCTCATTCAGCGGTTCAGGAATACCAAGGATGTGAAGATCGTTGCTGAAGTTTATACCGATGCAGAACTGCATCGCTGGATCGTTGCAGGCAAAGCCCGGGCAGCGATCAAGATACCGGAAGACTACTCACGTCAACTGCTGGCTGGGCAGACGGCACAGATACTGATCAAGGTCGATGGTTCGGAATCGAGCACCGCGGGCGAGATCGTCAATGTCTCGAATGCCATCGCTTTACGGGAATCGCTGGCCCAGGTACTGGGGGATCGGCAACTGCCTGTCGAAAGTCGGCCCCAGGTGCTGTTCAACCCCGATACCCGCTCCGCCAACTTCTTTATTCCAGGCCTCCTGGTGGTGATGTGCCAGATGATGGCTGTGACATTGTCAGCCAATGCCATCGTGCGAGAGAAAGAGTTCGGCACCATCGAACAACTCTTCATGACGCCGGTGACCGCAACGGAACTGATCCTCGGCAAGATGTTCCCGTATGTGCTGGTCACCTATGTCGAGTTCTGCATGGTGGCATTCCTGATGTGGAGCGTGTTCCAGGTGCCTATCAATGGCTGGTTCACCACCCTGCTCTTCATCTTCATGCCTTTCCTGCTGGCAATGATCGGTATGGGGTTGGCCATCTCGACTGGTGCCAATACTCGCGAAGCGGCTCAACAGATGGCTATCGGCACGGTGCTGCCTTCGATCTTCCTGTCGGGCTACGTGTTCCCATTTGATTCGATGCCTGCCTTCTTCTGGTACCTGGCTCAGGTTATTCCGACAACATGGATGATTGACGCATCACGAGGCATCATCCTGCGCGGTGGCGGCCTGGCTGAATTGCAGGTGCATTCCCTGGTACTCTGGACGATGGCCATCGTGATTGTGTTCCTGGGTGCTTCGAAGTTCAAGAAGCAGTTGTAACTGCCTGGATTCTCTGTGATACTTTGTGTCTCTGCGGTTCAAATATAACCACAGAGACACAGAGGAACACAGAGACAATCCATCATGCCTGATGCTTCACTCCAAAAACGCCTGTTCTCAGCTCTTGGCGAAATCCCCCTGGTCGATCCCCATTCGCACATTAACCCGCATAGTGCAGCAGCCAAATCGCTCGATGATCTGCTGGGCTACCACTACTACACCGAACTTGCCCACTCCGCTGGCATGGATCAGGCGCCTCTTGCCAGTGATGTCGATCCACGGGAACGGACAAGACAAATTCTTCGTTATGCCCAGCGCTACCAGAACACGGTGCAATGGTCGTGGATGGTAGAACTCTGCCAGACGTTCTTCGGCTGGCAGGGGGACAACATCACCGACAAGGATGCTGATTGCCTCTGGCAGGCCGCGGAGAGCAAAATGCAAGCCCCTGACTGGGAAGAACAGGTGCTGAAGATCAGCAACGTGGAGAAAGTCTTTCTCACTAATGACTTTGATGATCCGCTGACAGGCATTGATAGCAGCAGATACGTCCCCTGTCTGCGGACGGATGATCTGGTCTTCAAGCTGCATGAAGGCACTGTGCGTCAGCGATTGGCGAAAGCCACAGGCGTGGAGGTAAGCGATGTGAACAGCATGAAACAAGCCGTAAGCAAGCTCTTCGTGCATTTCAAACAGCATGGGGCGAAGGCGTGCGCAATCTCACTTCCACCTGGCTTCCTTCCCGGTGCAGTTACCGAGATCGGCTTTAACGAAGCACTTCAGCAGAACGACCATGCAACGGTAGCCAGTGGCGTCTTCTGGTACCTGGCTGAGTGTTGTCGGGGCTATGAACTCCCTTTTGATTTGATGATCGGTGTGAATCGCAGAGTGTACGAGAAAGGGGTCTATCAAGGGCAGGATCTGTTTGACCAGCGAACCTCGCTGATTCAGTACGCTGCCCTGTTCAATGCCTTCCCGGAGGTAAAGTTCTGCATCTCGGTGCTGACGAGTAGTCAGAATCAGGAACTTGCCAGTTACAGTTGGATTTTCCCCAATGTCATCACCAGCGGGCATTGGTGGTATTCAAACGTACCCACGTTGATTGAACGTGATCTGAAACTGCGGTTACAGTGCGTTCCCAGTTGCAAACAGATCGGCTACTACAGCGATGCCTACAAGCTGGAGTTCATTCTGCCGAAGTTCAACATGTACCGCAGGGTCTTGTCCAAGGTCTTAGCGGAAGAGTACGTTGAAGGGCTGAAGTGGAGCGAAGAGCGGGCGGTTTTGCTGGGGACTGAACTGCTTCGTGGTAATACTTTGTCGCTATTCCATTAATGTATACAGATATACAGTTATTTTGAGCAAAAGAAGCTTCGGAGAAGACTCTCACGGTCCAAAACCGAACCGTTCTTCGAGAAGTTGCAAATCGTCCGAGGGCTGAATCCTCTAGTTCGATTCACAAATTGTAACGATCTTGCCGGTTAGGTAGTCGTCAAAGTTTAACTAACCGGCAGACTTTCCCCTGCTTTCCATTCCTTCGCTTCTTTCCGCAGATTCCCCAACCGATGCGCACGGTGCGTGACAGGCGAATTCGACCGATTTTCCTTAGTGACTCGCTGCAGCCCGCGTTGACATGACCTTTTCACGACAGTAGACTTAGTCAACCGCTTGAGGAATTGTTCGACGCAACTCCAAGAACGGCAATATTTTCCGTCATATGACCGGTACAACCGGTTAGCTCGTTCTGACTGACAGGAATCACCACTTATGACCCATACTCGTTTGACGGAACCTGTGATGACATGCGTCGCCCCCCGGATTGAAGAGGGGTACTACAAGTCCGTGGTAGAAACCAATCGGGCCCACCGGCTGCTCACCTTCATGCCCACGGGCTTTGTTTCCACCTACGAATACCCGCTGATCCTGTTCCTGCATCGGGAAGGGAACAACGAGCAGCAGATCAAGAAGCTGATGCCTCATCTCAGCCGCCGGAACTACATCTGCACGGGCTTGCGGGGCACTGTACCAATGTACCGTGAAGATGGCCGACAAGGCTTCGGCTGGGATAGCCAGGCTGGACTCTCCGAAGAGCTTGAAGAATACACCCTGGCAGCCATTGCAGACTGCTACGACAGGCTCCCTGTGCATGCAGACCGCATCTTCCTCTGTGGCGTCGGCGAAGGGGCCACTCAGGCCTATCGCCTGGCCTTCAGCTTCCCGAACAAGTTCGCCGGCGTGATCGCCCTCAACGGCAAACTCCCCAAGAATGGACCTCTCTGGCGTTTAAGCCAAACCCGCAAGATTCCTGTCTTCATCGGCCATGGCGATGAGAATCAGCAGGTCACCCACGCCCAGGCCAGACAGGATCACAAGCTCCTCTACACCGCTGGCATGGATGTCGATTTCCACAGCTACAACACAACCGAGAAGTTACAACCCGACATGTTCCGCGACATGGATCGCTGGATCATGAAGATTGTGACAAATGATGGTTGCAAGTAGATATCAGCGAATGTAACAGAGACAGGGTCGTTCGGAAATCCGATCGACCCTGTTTGCGTGACTCACCTCACAAAAACCGCTGGGTTGAGTACAGCACTTCCCTTCCACCACACAGCTAATAGAGCAGATACTTCTTGCGAACCTCCAGAAACTCCTGGAGGTTCTTTTTGCTGAGATCCAGCAGTTCGCTGACACCCTGCCCTTGTTCGATGGCTTTCCAGGTGGTTTCGTGCAGCAACAGCGTATTGAGCCGCTTTGTTTGCCAATCGCCGGGGTAGAGTTTGCGAAGGGTAACAGCGATGGTATAGCCCACCTGCAACGCATTCACTTTCGACCAGTCATCAACAACGATACTCACCCCCTGACAGGGTTTATTAGCGTGTACGCTGGAAGCAGGAGTAAATTTCACTGGCACAAAGCGTACCCCCGGTACCTGGTGTGACCGCAATTCCTGTGCCCATCGGGTGGCATTAATCCATGGAGCGCCAACAATTTCAAACGGACGATCGGTGCCTCGACCGACGCTGATGTTGGTGGTTTCCAGCAGCCCGATGCCGGGATAAAGAAGTGCAGCCTGTATGGTCCGCATGTTGGGTGACGGGTTCACCCAGACGAGGCCGGTTTTGTCAAATTCCATGTCACGTGACCAATGCTTCATCTTGATCACTGTCAGGTCAGCTTTGATCTTGC
>CAYPJB010000293.1:0-5973 GCA_964410845.1 uncultured Bacteroidales bacterium
GTGACAGCAGATTGGCCATCGACCAGTATTGATCCTGCGTCCACTTATCGAGCGGATGGTTATGGCAACGGGCACAGATGATGGAAGTGCCCAGGAAGGTGATGGCAGTCGTCTCGGTCAGGTCGCTGATATCTTTGTGCATCACGTAGTAGTTGGCAGCACCATTCTGCAGGTTGCTGCCCCGTGCGGTGAGCACTTGCGTAGCCAACTGATTCCATGGCAGGTTCTCCGCAACCGCTGAGCGTAGGTATTGATGGAACGCCCAGACATTGGGGCCGGGCAACTTCTTGGAAGAGATCAGGAACAGGTCAGCCCACTTGTTCGTCCAGTAATCGACATACTCTGGCCTAGACAGCAAGGCATCGATCAGCTTGCTTCGCTTGTTCGCATCCTTATCAGTGAGGAAGCTGTTGACTTCATCAGTGGTGGGCAGCGTACCGAGGGCATCAAGGTACGCTCGGCGAATGAACTCCTGATCCGTTGCTGGCGGCGATGCAGGCAGTTGCAGTTCCTGCAGCCGACGGTTGATGTGTTCATCGATGTAGTTCTTGACGGTCAACTTTTGTTCCGTCGTCTTGGATGCGGGGTATGGCGAGACCACCGGCATGGCCGCGACGAGGTTGGAATACAGCACAGTGATAGCCCCAGCACCGGAACCAGTCACCGTTACCTGGCCATCGTCTGCCACCTTCATCAACTGGTCTTCGCTGGACCCAAACTTGGCCCGGCGAGTGATATCCACAGTTCGGCCATCGGAATAGGTGGCCTGCACGATCGTTGGGATGCTGGCGTTTTGTGTCAGCTTGGCCTGCGATGGATAAACGGCGATGCTCTTCAAGGTGATGGGCTGCGACTCCACCTCGGGAGCGCCACTCTTGATCCATTGCACCAATGTCTGATATTCAGGGGTATCAACATCTAGCTTCTGGCCACCACCATGCGGGATCATCTTCAATGGTTTGAGTAGTATTATGCTTTGTTCGGGCTTGTGCAGGTCAAGCCTGCGCTGGAACGCTTGTCGACTGATCGCGAAGTAATCCGATTCGGGATCGTACCCTCGCAGTGATAGTTTCAGGCCACCCTTACCTGCCATCGCTCCGTGACAGGAACCGGTGTTGCAGCCAAGCTTGGTCAGGACTGGAATGACATCACGCAGGAAGCCCGGCGGTTCCTGGGTGGCTGCGTTGGTCACTTTCACTTGAATGGTCTGTTGAATCACTTCGCCTCTGGCTGAGCGGGCAGTGATTTGCGTCGTGCCATCTTTAGTGGCCACGACGTACTGGTTGTCTTCGATGGATACCACATCGGGTGAGCTGCTGACTAATGTGAACTCTCCTGTTCGGCTGGCAACCGCCTGTCCATTCACTTCTTCCATAACCAGTATGCGATGCCTGGCACCTTGTCCGTTCAACTGAATGTTCGGTGGATAGAGGTGTATGTCACCTGCCAGCACTGGAGAGGTACAGGATAGTACGACAGCAAGCAGAATGGTGAACCGACTACGAATCATTCAGGCAATCCTTGAGCACAGACGTTCCGATATTCTGCCATTGCCACTGATTTCTTGGAAGAGTTTTCTCAAGAGATGCTGGAAATCGTTAGCTAAATCAGCAGACTATACCTGTCTATCTTCTTCAGGGCGATCACATGAGTGACACCCTGGTGACCATCATCGTTACGGTGAACACATGGCTGAACCAGCTTTCCCACGTCTCGGTTTCATCGGCGCTGGCCGCATGGCTACCGCCATGATCCAGGCACTCATCCGATCCAAGATGACATCCTCTGACCGCATCATTGCCAGTGATGTGGATGAAGATGCTCGCGATATGCTTATCGATATCACCGGAATCAAAGTCTTTGAAGACAATAAACCGGTCATCGATAAAAGCGATGTTATCTTCCTGGCAGTGAAGCCACAGGTCATGGCAGAGGTGCTGCTCGAACTCAAACCCCTCCTCACCGCCAAGCACCTGGTGGTTTCTGTGGCAGCGGGTGTCACGTTGACACAGCTTTCAGCCATTCTCGGTACCAAGGCTCGCCTGATCCGTGTGATGCCGAATACGCCAATTCTGGTTGGGGCTGGAGCGGCAGGCTTCTGCCTGGGGCCCAAAGCGACCCTCGAAGATGCTGAACTGGTACAGAATATTCTCAATACACTTGGTAAGGCTGTTGAACTGCCTGAACGATTGATGGACGCAGTAACTGGCCTCTCAGCCAGTGGCCCCGCGTATGTCGCCGTCATCATCGAAGCTTTAGCCGATGGTGGTGTTCGGACAGGGCTTTCCCGAGAAATCGCCATGCAGCTTGCTACGCAAACTGTGCTCGGTACTGCCAAGATGCTTCTTGAAACCGGTTTGCATCCCTCCATGCTGAAAGACATGGTAGCCAGTCCAGGCGGTACTACGATTGCTGGACTTCATGCCATGGAGAAAGCCGGCGTACGGGCAGGAATGATTGACGCAGTGGTTGCTGCTGCCCAGCGTGCTTCGGAACTAGGCCGCTAATGCTGACATTTGCTCTGATCATGCTGACCTGCTACGGCGGCGATGCCACGCCTCTGATGCGGGCTCATGCACATAACGACTATGAACACCCCCGTCCGCTGCTCGATGCATTAGAGCACGGATTTTGTTCAGTAGAAGCTGACATCTTCCTTCGCGATGGTCAGCTGCTTGTTGGTCATAATGCCAAAGATTTGAAGGTAGATCGAACTTTAGAATCGCTTTACCTGAAGCCACTGAAGACACGAATCAGTTCGATGAACGGTAATGTGTATAGCGTTCCGCAGAGATTTTTTCTTTTCATCGATATCAAGACAGATGCTGTAGCTACTTATTCCGTGCTGCATCAACTGTTGATGAAATACGCAGTTATCCTCACCGAAGTAAAGGATGGCATCGTCACACAGCGTGCAGTTACCGTGGTCCTTTCAGGCAATCGTCCAAGTCTGGATGCATTGGGAACTCAGTCGCCTCGGTTTGCTGCCTATGATGGACGACTCAGTGACCTGGATAGTACCGTCCCGAAACACTTGATGCCGATCATCAGTGACAATTGGGCGAGTAAAATCGGTTGGGGTGGGTCTGCAGAAATGACCGCTGCAACGCGAGACAAGCTGAAGCAGATCGTCAGTAAATCGCATCAACAGGGCAGATTGGTCCGCTTCTGGGCCACACCTGAGAAGGAAAGTGTTTGGAAAGTCCTTCTCGAGAACGATGTGGATTTGATCAATACTGATCGTTTATCTGCACTACAGCAGTTTTTGTTGAAGCAGAAGTAACCCTGTCCTTCGATCTTGTAAATCTCACGCTGTTGTTTCACAATAATAGCTATCTTCCATTTTATTGTGTGACTTATGAACCCGAGCGAAGTAACGCCGGCTGCAAGCGTAGTTAATACTACAACACCGGCCCCTGCCCCAACTGTGCTTCCCAAAGCTAATCAGGCCATGGAACATGTGCTGCCGACCCGTAATCAGCCCGCGTTGCTAGGCTACTACTACGCCATCTTCGGCTTGCTTCCCGTCATAGGGATCTTCCTTGCTCCGGCTGCCATCGCTTATGGCATAATCGGTCTGGATCGAGGCAACCGCTTGCCCCGCAATATTGGTTATGGTCATGCTCTCTTTGCTACCGTGGCAGGTATCATTGGAGCCATCATCAACTATGGTATCGCGGTCGCTGTAGGAATGTTGCTGCTCTGGAGTTATATGGGGGCTACCTGGCCTTTTCCTCCAAACCAACAGCCCTATGAGGCCCCGATTGAACATCTCGATCATCGGTTGCAAAGGCTGGAACAAATGGCTAACCCGCAGCGAAACCCCGGACGTGATGCTCTTTAAGTAAGCTGTTCGAATGATGGATCAGGAATCATCCCATGAGTGCGACGATTGATAGGCCGACGACCCAACCTGCCATCTCAACAGGCTTGCCTTCACTGGATTATGAGATTGCGCTCTCAGGTGCAGATGTCGTAGAACTGGGCAAAGCCATTTATCAAGCTACTGAGCGACTGGACATTCCTTTGCAGGGCGTTCTTCCGCCGCTCGTGATGCCCCTGGGCGATGTCATCGATCGCCAGCTTTCCCGTGCCTGGACTATTCAACTTCGTGGTCTTCCCAAGGCCAAGCAATCGCAGTTGCCGATTCTGACTGACATGTTGGCACGCGTGGCCTTCTCAGTTGGTGAGTTCCAGAACGCCCAGCGCGACTTCATGGCAGTCGCCATGATGGCCGAAGATCAGGAAATGCAGGCGATGGCACGCTACCACGCCTTTCGTGCTGCTGTGGAACGGCCCAACTTTCCTGATGCCAGCGTCGAGTTGCGATATGCAGCGAGTCTCTCTCCACGCAACTTCTCACCAGTACAACTGGAGCGATTTGACCCGGAGCAAGTTGTCTACTCTGATGTCATCGGGTACACGATCCGCTGTACCACTCGTAACACCATGCAGAAGGAAGATGTCTTCTGCAGAACGCTCAGCACCACTTACCTGGATCGAACCATCCAGGAGGTTTTTGAAGATCAGAAGAAACTGGCAGCGGTCAATCATCGGGCCATACTTCCCGTTCGAGGCACAGGGCACGTTACCCCGGAAGGCCAACGGCCATTCCTGGTTTCGCTCTTTTACGAAGCCAGCACCGTCGATCAGTACATCCAGCGTAGTGGTGTCATCTCGCCCCGTGATTTCCTGCCGCTCTTCATCAGTCTGGTAGAAGGGCTTCAGGCAGCTCACCAGGCTGGAGTGCTGCACAGAGGCATACGTCCGGATTACATTCTGATCCGTCGGAAAGTAAGTGGATACTCTGGGGTATTAACCAACTTTGGGGTGCCTCTCAAGCGTAGTTTTTATGACTTTGAGATTACCAATCCATCGTTTCTGTCATTAACCCAATTTGGTCGAACTCTGGCTAATGCCCTGGACTACGCTGCGCCTGAGCAATTGGGCAAACGCCATGAACCGGTCAGTGAAGCAACTGACGTCTACTCGCTGGCCAAGGTGGCATGCCTGGCTCTGTTCGCAACTCCCCACCCTGCCCTCAATCACTGGCGTCTGGCCGGCGAAGGTATCGCTGGAGTGCTGCACGATTGCTTGCACGAAGATCCTGCCAGGAGGCTCACACTCGAACAACTCAATGCTCGTCTGACTGCGATGCAGGATCCGGAAACCCTGAAAGCCAAGCTGGGGACGGTAGACCCCAAGATGGCCGCCCTCATTGCTACTTACCAGCCGCCACCAGGCGTAGGCATGACGGCTGTACCTGTGGTGCCGGCTGGCATGGCGGTCCGCCGAAGGCTTTCAGCCCGTGAGGTACTGTGGAACTGGCGGTTCCAAGTGCTTAAATGGGGTTCGGCATTGGTGATATTGCTGATGTTTGCAGCGCTCATTGCTGCCATCTTCTGGAACCCAGGCGCACCGAATATCAATCGCAAGAACCCGGTTTTGGCCAGCGGTGTGCTATTATTGCTCGATAAACCAGTGGCCAACGCTACGATTCGGCTTATCCCCGAAGGCTTTGAAGCGAACGTGCGCCCCTACGCCAAGACCGATAGCGAAGGCAGGTTCAGCTTTACCACTGCTCAGCCAGGCGATGGCGCTCCCCCGGGGCGTTACAAGGTGGTAATTGAAAAGGAACCTGAACTGGATCGCAATCGTTTGATTCCGAATGTTGCTGAAACAGACAGGCATTTCCGCGATCTAATGGGAAGCCCACTGATGTTGGATACCGATGTCCATCGTTCCTACGGCAGCGAACGCGATAGCAAGCTCAAGCTCGTCATCGAACCGCAAGGCAACCGGAATATCAAGCTGGTAATTAACTATCTGGGGACGTAAGCACCGGGATCAACGAATTACTTTGCCTTCAATGGTAAAGCTCAACTGCAATCTTCCATTGCCTGCATCCTTTTTCCATTTGCAAATGGATGGTGACTTACCACATAATTACTTTCTCCCTATTCAGCAATGTGA